>DASTMZ010000189.1:0-14599 GCA_035713725.1 Micromonosporaceae bacterium | reverse complement strand
GTGTCCGCGACGTCGTCGAGGCGAGGAGCACGACGCAGCATCGCAGCGCTCGCGATCATCTCGATCGCGGCCTCCGCCGGGGGTGCGTTCGCGCCGCCGACCTCGGCGATCTTTGCGCTGGTAAGCGTTTCGACCACGCCTGCCGTCCACAGGCCGACCACGCGTACGCCGCTCGGGCCGACCTCGGCCGCAAGATAGCGCATGAACGCCTCGGTCGCGGCATCGGCTGGCCCGGTGCCACCCATCATCGGCGCGAGGCCGGCGGACGAACCGCTGGTCAGATAGAGGACCACGCCGGAACCACGCGCGGCCATGTGCCGTGCCGCGGCGCGTGCGGTGACCGCGTGCGCGAGCACTCCGTTCGTGACCGGCCGAACGAGGTCAGCGGTGGCGATGCCGAGCAGCGGCTGCCCCTGCACGTCACCCCGCGACACGAGGTTGAACGAGACGTCGATGCCGGCGAACCGGCTCACCACGTCGGCGGCATGTGCTTCGACCGCCGGCTCGTCGAGCACATCGAGCGTGGCCACGTGCGCCTCGCCGCCCGCGGCGGCGACGTCGTGGGCGGTCTCTTCGAGAGACTCACGGGTACGGCCAACCAGAAACACCCTGGCGCCCTCGCGAGCGAATGTGATGGCCACGCCGCGACCGATGCCGCCACCGGCGCCGTAGATGATCGCGTTCTTGTCCGGCAGCAGTTGAGTCATGACGAGCCCTGGAACGGTTCCATGCCGAGACGCGCTCGCACCTGCGGTCGCCGCAGCGGCGGCAGAGTGGTCGGCTCCTGACGCCGTGGCGGCAGTACGCCGAGCAGGCGGTTGACGATCGCGGCGATCTCCGCCTCCGCGTCCCGCATGAGCGTCGCCGTTCGGTCGTTCGGTTTCGTGACGCCGGTCACCTTGCGGACGAACTGGGTCGCGGCCGCGGTGACCTCCTCGTTTGTCGCGGGCGGTTCGAGGCCTCGAAGGATCGTGATGTTTCGGCACATGCGCCTAACGTACGTCGGACCACCGACGGTGTGCTCAGTGTTGCCGCGCCCGCAGATACTGCGGCGCCCAGTACGCCTCGCCGCCCAGCTCGTACGCGGCGCGCTGCGGCCACGACGGGTCGCGCAACATGGCGCGCGCGAGCAGCACGGCATCGGCCGAGCCGTCCGAGACGATCGACTCCGCCTGTGCCGGCTCGGTGATCAAACCCACCGCGCCGACCGGCAGCCCGCTGCGCTCACGTATCACGCGCGCGAACGGCACCTGATAGCCCGGGCCGAGCGCGATCTGCTGTCGTGGCGAGTTGCCGCCACTGGACACGTCGACGAGGTCGACACCGTGCGCCTTGAGCGCGCTGGCCACGTCGGCGACATCATCGACGGTCAGGCCGCCGTCTACCCAGTCCGTCGCGCTGACTCGTACGAAGACCGGCCGGTCGGCGGGCCACACCGCCCGTACCGCGTCGACGATCTCGAGCAGCAGCCGGCTGCGGCCGGTCAGATCGCCACCGTACGCATCGGCCCGATGGTTCGACAGCGGAGACAGGAACTCGTGCAACAGGTAGCCGTGCGCCGCGTGGATCTCGACGACCTCGAAGCCGGCGCCGAGTGCCCGCTCCGCTGCTTGCGCCCAGGCGTCGACCAGCGCAGTGATGTCGGTGACGGAGAGTTCCTTCGGCACCGGATGGTCGCCGTACGGGATCGGTGACGGCGCGACGGGCTGCCACCCGCCGTCTGCGACACTTACCGCCCCGCCGCCCTCGAACGGTGGCAACACCGACGCCTTGCGGCCGGCGTGCGCGAGCTGAATGCCCGGCACCGCGCCCTGGCCGCGAATGAAGTCGGTGATGCGCACGTAGTCGCGCGCCTGCGCATCGGTCCAGATGCCGGCGTCGCGCGCCGAGATCATCCCCTCTGCGGTCACGGCGGTCGCCTCGGTGAACACGAGACCGGCGCCGCCGCGCGCGAACGCACCGAGATGCACCAGATGCCAATCGGTCGGATGACCGTCGACCGACGAGTATTGACACATCGGCGACACCCAGATCCGGTTACGGATTGTGGTGCCTCGCAGCGTCAACGGCGCGAGGAGTTGGCTCACGCGTCCATTCAACGCGTCCGGTCGCATGACCGTTCAGTCGGGCGGACCGACATCACGCATCGAAGGTGCGTGCGCCGGTGGCGGTGTAAGCCACCGATGGGACTGGGCGGCATTGCCTGGCAGTGAGGCGATACACAACCGCCGGGAGGGCCGGGACCCGCCGGACGGCGCACACTAGTGCACGTGAGCGCCACATTCCTCTACGACGGCGACTGTGCCTTCTGCTCCACCTGCGCGCGATTCATCGAGCGCCGGCTGCGACCGGACGCGGAGGTCGTCGCCTGGCAGTGGGCGGATCTCGACGCGCTCGGAACGACACGTGAGGCCGCCGAGGAAGCCGTGCAGTGGATCGACGGCGGCCGTGTCGAGGCCGGACCGGACGCCATCTCGCGCTTGCTGCGCGCCTCGCGGTGGTATTGGCGTCCGGCCGGCTGGGTCCTGGCTATCCCGGTGGTGCGGTGGCCGGCGTGGCCGGTGTACCGATGGATATCGCGGAACCGGGATCGGCTGCCGGGTGGGACTCCGGCGTGTGCTCTTCCGCAGGCCCACCGGGATCGCCTCCGCGCATCCGGCGCCAGCTCGACCTGACCCACCCGATCGGGCGGACCCGCTCGAGCGGCAGGAACGATGTCATCGCGGCGAGATGCGGCGCGAACGAGATGGTGATCGTCGCGAAGACCATCACGTGGAACAAATAGAAGTAAGTGATGAACAAGTAGCGGATCCGCGGGCCGACGAAGAACACGATCGGGCTGGACAGCTCGAAGGCCACGATCCCGAACTGCGCAGCGACCAGGATCCAGCGCTGCGAGGTGAGGACGTCGGTCAGCCAGGTGCCGCGCCGGATGATCGCCCATTCCAGCGTGGCGCCGGTCAGCCAGCCCGGCCCGCCGTAGCGCAGTTTGGCCACGGAGGAGAGGAAATAGGTCGCCACGACCGACAGCTGAGCCGCTCGCAGAGCCCACCCGGCCCGCTCCGACAGCCGGCGCTCACCGTGCCGGGCGGCGCCCGCGCTCGGCAGCACCGCGAGCGCCACGAGCAGGCCGAACCGATCGTGGTCAACCTTGCCATAGCTCATCGCGATGATCATCCACTCGGCGTACAGCACGAAGACGATCCAGCCGGCCAGGCGCGGCAGGCGGCCGGTCCCCGCCACCACAGCCGCCACGATCAGCGCGTAGAAGATCGAGTTGACCATCAACGACGTGGGTACCGGCAGGTGGAGCAGCCGACCGACCAGCAGCGGCCGGTAGAACACGCCGGGCAGCGACGCATGGTCCCGGACCCAGGGCGTGAACCAGACCGGGTCGAATGCCACGAACAGGTAGATGACCGTGCGGTACGCCGCCAGCCGGCCCAGCGGTACCGGCTCGGTCAGGAAGCGGCTGAACCGGCCCGTCACGACGTCACCGCCCACTCGGCGACCACCTGCACGGTGAACTTCCCGGTCATCACTCCGCCGGACAGCTGGTACCACCGGATGACGATCTGGACGGTGTCACCGACCAGCGACTGACGCGGATGCATCCTGCCGTACGCATCGGCCAGCAGTTGCAGCAACCGCGGATCCTGCTGGAAACGGCCGAGCTGGCCCTCGATCTCGGCCCGCCGCACACCGGTGTTCTCCGGCGTGAGAATCGTGACCTGCCCGACCGTGTCGACGAGTTGCACCTCTGTGTCGTTAACCGGCGCGTTCAGCGGGACCGCCGACGAGTACATGTGGAAGGGCCCGAACGGGAATACGTCGTCGTCGCCCCATAGCGAACCGGCGATCAGCAGTCCAGCGACGACCAGCGTCACGGCGATCCGAATCCACCGTCCGCGGCCGCTCAGGCGGACGACGTCCTGGTCAGCGGGAGCACCCATGGCGGCGCCACACTATCCCATGTCCGTCTGCCTTGCGGGGCACCCGAGTCTCGGCCCTGTGGAGCACTGTCCATCTTGGCTGGCACGACCAGCCTCAATCGTCGAGTGCCAGCGACGCACCAGATGGCCTTCCGACCGCGGGCGACTCGCAGATCAGTTCCACAGCTTGCTTTCGGCCATCGCCAGCAACTGATCCGCCGTGACCGGCGGTCGTGGCGCGCTCACCGTCACCGGGTTGCCGCCGGACGGGATCGTCGTACCGTTCGAGATGTCCAGCCGCACCTGTACGCCGTCCGGGCGGATGATCGAGACGTCGACGTCGTAGAAGCCATATTCGTCGCAGGCCAACACGGCCACCGTCGCGATACCGCCGCCAGGGACCTGCGACATCTGGCACCCGACCGGCAGCGCGCCGGCTGGGCGCGGTCCCTCGTCCCGATCGGGTGCGCTGCATGCGAAGAAGGCTCCGCCGGCGACGCCCCGGTTCTCACTGCTGACCTCGAACGACACCTGGTAGCCGCGGTCGCTGCCGGCCGGGAAGTAGTTTCCGAACACCGACAGGTCCATCACCGTGAGCGGATCCCAGGTGACGTGGCCGGGCGGCAGCAACGACGCGAAGATCTGTTCGGCCTGCTCCGTCGTGATCTGGACATCGTGCTGCGGCGCGGACGGCATCGAGAAGTCGGGTGTCGATGACGACGGCTGCACGGACGCCGGCCCAACTGACGTCGACGCTCGATCCGACGGCCGTCCGGTGTCCGGCCGTCCGCCCATCGCGCCGGTGACCCCGACGCCGATGCCGACGATCACCGCGAGCACCGTGACCGCGACCGCCGCGCCGCGAATCCGGTTGTACCGCCGGAGCCGCTGTCCGCGTCGAATGCCGCCGCTCACGATAGGGGCGATCGGCGGATCAAGGTCGCTGGTGATCGATCTCAGCAGGTCGCTGAGCTCGTCCTCGATGTTGGATTCGGTATCCATGGCTATCCCCCGAGAAGGTCTCGTCGGTGCTCGATGGGTGAGGTCAACGCTGACTGAGATGTTGTGTCGGCCCGATGTGCCGTTCGTCGCGTCATTGCTTGAAGAGGTCCTCGCGGGCGGCACCAAGGGCGGCACGCATCGCGGCCAGCGACCGCGTGTTGATGCTCTTCACCGCGGATGCGGTCATGCCGAGGATCGCCGCGACCGACTCGGACGTCTGACCCTCGAAGTAGCGCAGCACGACGACCGCGCGGTGGCGCGGTGGCAGTGCACGGAGCGCAGTCATCAACGTGACGCGCAGGTCGGCGCTGTCGTCCTCGTACGCACCGGCCACCACCTCCGCGACCGGCGTCTCGGACGATCGCTTCAGCCGCCGATGTGACAAGTACGTCCGCAGCAGCACGCGACGGGCGTAGGCGTCCACATTCTCCTGATGTTCGACGCGCCGCCAGGCGACGTATACCTTCGCCAACGTTGCCTGGACCAGGTCCTCGGCCTGATGCCAGTCGCCGCAGATGAGGTATGCGTATTGGAACAACCGCTTGGCGCGCGCGACCGCGAACTCTTCGAAACCGTAGCGCTCGACCATGCCGCCCCTCCGGTTCGCGATCCGCATCTATCTAGACGCGTCGCGCCAGGCAAAAGGTCGCACCGCTGGAGCACCCCTTCGGCGACTCCGGGTGCCAGGCGGTTGGCGGATCAGGCGATGGAGGTCTTCGTGACGAGACGCCAGTCCTCGATCGAGTGGGCGGCCGCCACCTCGTATTCGCCGGCGACCGTTCGCCAGCCGCCGTCCCAGATCTGAAACACCCGGTCGGGTACGGCGATCGTGACGGTGACCGTGGCGCCCGGGGCGGCGGTGGCGACGGCGAAGCCGGCAAGCCACCGCCGCGGCCGGGCATGGTCCGGCTCGACGGGTGCGACATAGCACTGCACCACTTCGCGCCCCGGCCGGTCGCCGGTGTTTCGCACCGTCACGGTCACCGTGCCGTCGTCGACGGCCATCGACTCGTACGCCCACGTCGTGTACCCAGTGCCGTGCCCGAACGGGTAGCGGGGTGCCACGTCACCGCGATCCCAGCCGCGATAACCGATGAACACGCCCTCGTCGTAGGCCACCACGCCGCTTACCGGTGCGGTAGCGAGGATCGGGCAGTCGGTCTCGCGTACCGGCCATGTGGTCGGCAGACGCCCACCGGGCTCGGCGGCGCCGAGTAGCACGTCGGCCAGCGCGTGCCCGGCCTCCTGACCGGGGAACCAGGTCAGCAACACGGCCGCGACGTCGTCCGCCCACGGCATCTCCACCGGTGAGCCGGCGTTCACCACGACGATCGTGCGAGGGTTCGCGGCCAGCACCCGGCGTACCAGTTCGTCCTGGCGACCGGGCAGCGCAAGCGTGGTGCGGTCGAAGCCCTCCGACTCGACCTCGTTCGTCGTGCCGACTACCACGACCGCGATGTCGTTCGCGGCCGCCACCCGAGCCGCCTCGTCGAGCAGCTCGTCATTCGGTGCGATCGGTTCGCCGTACCCGAGCGTCAGGGACACGATCGCGAGGCCCTCCGGCAGGTAGATGCTCTGCCGAAGCGAGACGTGAACACTGTCGCCGGCGCCCAACTCAACCGGCAGCCGGGTCTCGGGCGGAGCCAGGAACGCGACGGCGATGTCGGTCGCGTCCGGCCACATGGCGTCGTCGAACAACGTGCGCTCGCCGTCCCCGTCGGTGATCGTGAGCTTGAACTCGCCGATGCCGCGCGCCGATAAATGATGCGTGCCGCCACGTTGCGCGGTCAACCGCCCGGCGATCTCCACCGACGCGAGCCGTTGCGGGTCGACGCCCTCCGGCAACCCCATCCACCAGCCGGCGCCGGTCGCCATCGGCACCGCCGCGAGCGTCGCACCGTCGGCGTCGCGGAACGTCGCGGTCAGACCGGTCCAATGCGGGGCCGCGGCCGCGGGTAGCCGGGTCCGGGGATCGACCCCAGGCATGTACGTCACCGAAACGCGCCCGTCGAGCGCCGTCTGAAGACCCTCAAGCGGCGACACGACATGTGCCGGGAACACCGTGGCACTGCCGCCGCCGAGGACCCGAGCCTCGTGCGCGCCCAGGCCGATCAACGCGATGCTCGACAGGTCCGAAACGTCGAGCGGCAGGAGCCCGTCGCGATTCGAGGCAAGCACGAACGACCGGGTCGCGATCTCTCGCGCCAACGCGACGCCGTCAATGGGATCGTTCGCCGGTTCCGTCGAACTGCGCGATGACGCGGCATCCCACGCGCCCACCCGGGCGGCAAACCGCAGCACTCGCCGTACCTTCTCGTCGATCAGTTCCTCCGCCACGGCGCCGTTACGCACCGCATCGACGAGCTGGTCTCCCCACGGGTTGAACGCGCGCGGCATCGCGATGTCGAGCCCGCCACGCGCGTCGCCGACAGTGTCGCGTGCCGCGGTCCAGTCGGAGACCACGACGCCGTCAAACTCCCACTCGTGCCGGAGCAGCCCCACCTGCAGCGGCTCGTGCTCGGTCATCGACACGCCGTTCACCGAGTTGTACGCCGACATGACGCCCCACGCGTTCGCGTCACGCAGGATCGTCTCGAACGGGGCGAGGTACATCTCGCGGAGGGTACGTTCGTCGACGTTCGAGCTCGCGGTCATGCGCTCGGTCTCGTAGTCGTTGGCGACGAAATGCTTGACGGTCGTACCGACGCCCTGCTCCTGAACGCCGGTGACGTATTCGGTGCCGATCACACCGGTCAGCAGCGGATCCTCCGAATAGCACTCGAAGTGCCGGCCGCCTAGCGGGCTTCGGTGCAGGTTAACGGTCGGCGCCAGCAGCAGGTGCACGCCCTTCCGCCGCGCCTCCTGGCCGAGCAGCCGGCCGGTGCGACGGGCGACATCCCGATCCCACGTGGCGGCAAGCGCGGTCGGGCTCGGGAGCGCGATCGACGGGTCGTCCGGAGTCCACGTCGTCCCGCGTACCCCGATCGGACCGTCCGACATCACGATCGACCGCAGTCCGATTGCTGGTACGGCCGGCAGGGTCCAGCTGTCCTGTCCGGTCAGCATCGACACTTTCGTCGGCAAGTCAAGGCGCACGAGCGCGGCGTCGATCGCGCTCTCGACAGCGTTGTGCTCGGTCGGCTCCGGATCGGTGTGATTCGTGCTCACCCCGACATCTTGCCTTGTGCCGACGGTTCCGCCGCGGTCTGCCCACGATCCGGACTTCCCGTCGATCGGCTCACTCGACGGTTAGCTCAGTCGCCGGTCACTCCGTCGACCCGCTCGCGAATCATGTCGGCATGGCCGTTGTGTCGCGCGTACTCCTCGATCATGTGCAGGTACACCCAACGCAGATCCATCGTGCGACCGCTGCGCGCCAACACAATCGTGTCGTGCAAGTCATGGCCCGCGACGGCTGCGTCGGACGCCTCACACTCGGCGCGGAACATCGCGAAATCGGCTTCGGCGTCGGCGTTCGCGAGATCGTCGAACGCCGGATCGAAGTCGTCGGTCACCGCGTCTTCGTCGTAGACCGGTGGGATGTCCAGCTGCGCAAATCGGATCCGGAACCACCAGCGCTCGACCTCCGCCATGTGGCGCACCAAGCCGAGGAGCGTCAGACGCGAGGGCTCGACCGACGCCACGCGCAGTTGTTCGGGTGTGAGCCCCGCGCACTTCATCAGCAACGTCTCTCGATGGAATCGAAGCCAGTCCTGCAGGGCGGCACGTTCCGGATTGCTTGCCCTGGGGAATTCGCGGTCGACGCTCGGTGCGGTCCAAGTCATGGGTCCATCCTGCGGGACGGAGCAATCGGGTTTCCGCGCTATGCGGGTACGCCGACCCGCCGCCACAAGCCCTGATAGTCGACGACGATCCCGGCGGCGTCGACCGTCACATCGGCAGAGAAACTGCCTGACTGGTACCGATATGTGGCGTCCGCTACTCGCGTATAGCGCTGTGACACCGGCCGCACGGTCAGCGACGGCACGTCCACGTACGCGACCCGGATGTCCGCGGACTCACCGACCGCCAGACCGAGCCGTCGGACCGGCAACGTGTTGGTCAGCGGCGTGATCGAGATGTCGACGTCGACGCAGCCGTCAAGATCGGCGATCGGCGTACCCGCCCCGTCCTGCCACGAACCCGCGCCGTCGGCACGCAATTTGAGCGATCTGCCCGAGGCGTTCTCGACGACGTCGAGCGCCCGCACCGTCCCGTCGCCGGCCACGCTCAGCCGGTACTGGAGCCGCGTTGGTTGACCATCCACCACCGCGGTCGCCGCGCCGTCCGCGACCCAGCCGTCGTCGGCCGGTGAAATGTCGACGTGTTCGACGGATGGCCACTGCATTGCTTCCCACACCACGCTCGTACGCATGATCACCTCCGGCCACTCGAGGACGCGCACCGCAGACCGTCACCCGTGGTGACGCCGGTATGACGCCTCAGCGCGGTTCAGCCGAGCAGCGCGGTTCAGCCGACCACCGCGGCCGCGATGCCCGGGCCGTCGAGCCCGGCTGCCGAGAGGATCGAACCGCGGGAGCCATGCGGCACGAACTGTTGGGCAAGCGCGATCGTCTGCACCGGCGTCGGGACACCGGCAGCGCGGAGCGCGCGAGCGAACGCGTCACCGAACCCGCCATGTTCGCCGCTGTCCTCGACCGTGACGACGCGTCCGTAGCGTTCGGATTCGCGTACCAGTTCCGGGTCGACCGGCAGCAGCCACCGCGGATCGGCGACCGTCACCGCGACGCCGCGGTCGGCCAACTCGTCGGCGGCCGCAACCGCGGCGCCGGCCAACGCACCGACCGCGATCAGCAGAATCTCTGGCCGCTCGCCGTCCCGGAGGATGTCCGCGACGCCAACGCGACGCACCGCGGCCACGTCATCGGCCACGTCCGCCTTCGGGAAGCGCAGTGCCGTCGGGCCGGCCGACCACTCCACCGCCTCACGCAGCTCAGCGCACAGGGACGCGGCATCACGGGGCGCCGCGACGCGCATGCCCGGCACCATGCCGAGCAGCGTCAGGTCCCACATGCCGTGGTGCGACGGGCCATCGGTGCCGGTGATGCCGGCGCGGTCGAGCACGAACGTCACCGGCTGTCGGTGCAGTGCGACGTCCATCAGCGTCTGGTCGAGCGCCCGGTTGAGGAACGTCGAGTAGACCGCCACCACCGGGTGAAGGCCGCCCATCGCAAGGCCGGCCGCGGACGTCACCGCGTGCTGCTCGGCGATGCCGACATCAAACGTACGGTGCGGATAGCGCAGCGCGAACGCCTGCAGTCCGGTCGGACCGAGCATCGCGGCGGTCAGCGCCACGACATCGTCGCGTTGCGCGCCAATCGACAGCATCTCGTCGGCGAACACGTCGGTCCACGTTTGCGTCGACGTGCCGCCGCTCGCAGTGCCGCCGGTCGACTTTACCGGTCCAATCGAGTGCATCCGGTCTGCGTCATCCGTTTCGGCGGGCAGATGGCCGAGTCCCTTGCGGGTCACGCAGTGCACCACGGTCGGTAGGCCGGTCTCGCGTGCCTTGCGCAGCGCGGCCTCCACCGCGATCGTGTCGTGACCGTCGACCGGACCGAGATAGGCCATGCCCAGCTGCTCGAACAGTGACGTGCAATCGCCGGCGCGCAGCGTGGAGAGATGCGTCGCGAGCGCGCCCGCGGTCGGCGAGTAGGACCGGCCATTGTCGTTCAGCACGATCACGATCGGCCGATGCGGCGCGGCGGCGATGTTGTTCAGCGCCTCCCAACACATGCCGCCGGTCATCGCGCCGTCGCCGACGATCGCCACCACCGTACGGTCGGTCAGCCCACGCAACTCGTACGCCTTCGCGAGCCCGTCCGCATACGACAGCGCAGTCGACGCGTGCGAGTTCTCCACGTGGTCGTGTTCGCTCTCGGCGCGCTGCGGATAGCCGGACAGTCCGCCGGCCTGCCGCAGCCCGGCGAAGTCGCCGTGCCGACCGGTGAGCATCTTGTGCACGTACGCCTGATGTCCGGTGTCCCAGACGATCGTGTCGTGCGGCGACTCGAACACGCGATGTACGGCGATGGTCAGCTCGACCACGCCGAGATTCGGGCCGAGGTGGCCACCGGTGCGGCACACCGACTCGATCAGCCGCTCCCGGATCTCGCCGGCCAGCGTCGGCAGCGCGGATTCGGGCAGTGCTCGCACGTCGGCCGGGCCGGCGATGCCATCGAGCAAGGACATCACGGACTCACCCCCCAACGGCGGCGCGCATCGTCTCTTTCAGGGAACCGAGCGTCGCGATGACCGCGGTCGGCTCGTAGCCGCAGTGCGCCATGCAGTTGGCGCAGCGCGGGTCCTTGCCGCGGCCGAACGAGTCCCAGTCCGTCTCCTCGATCAGCTCCTTGTACGTCTGGGCATATCCGTCGTCGAGCAGGTAGCACGGCCGTTGCCAGCCGAGCAGCGAATACGACGGGATGCCCCAAGCGGTGCAGGCGAAGTCCCGCTTGCCCTCCAAGAAGTCCAGGAACAGTGGCGAGTGGTTGAGGCGCCATTTCTTGCGGCGGCCGTCCGCGAACGTCTTGCGGAACAGTTCCCGCGTCTCCTCGACACCGAGCCAGTGCTCCTGATCCGGCGCCTTCTCATAGGCGTACCCGGGTGAGATCTGCATGTTGTCCACCTGGACCACGTCGTTCAGGTAGTCGAGCACGCCGATCACATCTGCCGGCGTGTCGGTGTTGAAGAACGTTGTGTTCGTCATCACCCGGAAGCCGGCCGCCTGGGCCTGCTTGATGGCGTCGACCGCGCCCTGGAAGCCGCCCTTCTTGTTGACCGACTCGTCGTGGCGCTCCTCGAGTCCGTCGATGTGCACCATCCACGCGAAGTTGCGGTGCGGCTTGAACTTGTGCAGGTGTTTCGGCAGCAGCAGCGCGTTAGTGCACAGGAACACGATCTTGTGCCGCGCGAGCAGTTGCCGTGTGATCTCGTCGATCTGCGGGTGCATCAGCGGCTCGCCGCCCGCGATCGAGACCATCGGTGCGCCGCTCTCCTCGATCGCGGCGACCGCCTGCTCGACCGGCATGCGCTGCTTGAGCAGTGACGCAGGCTGCGCGATCTTGCCGCAACCGGAGCATTTGAGGTTGCAGGCGAACAGTGGCTCAAGCTCAACCAGCAGCGGGAACTTCTCCCGCCGGAGAGCCTTCTGCTTCACGAGATAGGTGCCGAGTCGGATGCTCTGCCGAAGGGGCATGGCCATCTCTCAGCTCACCTCCTTAGGCAATGTGAAATGGAGATCTTCAGGTGGTGCGGATGGCTCACGAACGTTGACGGGCCCCAGCCCGCCGATCGCGGCCACCAGCGACTCGACGAGATGCGATGGTGCCGACGCACCGGCGGTGATGCCGATGCGCGGTGCGCTGGCGAGCAGTCGGAGGTCGACCTGACCGGCATCGTCGACGAGACGGGCCGGCACTCCTTCCCGCTCGGCCACCTCGACGAGGCGCAGTGAGTTGGACGAATTTGGCGAGCCCACGACGAGCATGAGATCGCAGTCGCGCGCGATGGCGCGTAGCGCTTGCTGGCGGTTTGTGGTGGCGTAGCAGATGTCGTCGCGGCCCGGCCCGCGCAGCGCCGGAAATCGGTCGCGCAACACGTCGGCGATTTCGTCCGCTTCGTCGACCGCGAGCGTGGTCTGCATCGCGTACGCCACGCGGCTCGCGTCGCGCGGTGTGACGCGCGCCGCCTCGGTCTTGTCGGCCACGACGATGACCCGGTCTGGCGCTTCACCGACGGTGCCCTGGACCTCCTCGTGGTCGGCGTGACCGATGAGGAACACGGTTTCGCCGCGTGAGGTGAAGCGACGCACCTCGGTGTGCACCTTCGTGACGAGTGGACACGTCGCGTCGATGACGTTGAGCCGGCGCGCCTGCGCCTCGGCTCGTACCGCCGGCGCGACGCCATGTGCCGCGATCACCATCACGCTACCCGGCGGCACCTCGTCGACCTCGGTCACGAACACCGCGCCGCGACGCTCCAACTGGCCGACGACGTGCGCGTTGTGCACGATCTGGCGGCGCACGTAGACCGGCGCGCCGAATCGGTCGAGCGCACGGTCGACGATGTCGATCGCCCGCTCCACGCCGGCACAGAACGATCGCGGGTTGGCCAGCGTCACGTCACGCGCGGCGAGCGCCGAGGTCCAGGCGTCGATCGCGGGTACGGCGGACCGCAGCGCGCGAAGTGCCCGCGTGCCGTTGACCACCACGGCCGGGTGCAGCAACGGTGCCGCCGCGGTGTCGGAGATCGCTCGTACGACGACGAACGGCTGGCCGTTGTCCCGTGCCGCACGGGCGAACCAGTAGGACTCCATGTCGACCGCAAGCGCACCGCCGTCGACGAGGCGCCGCCTCGCGTCACCGGCCACGATGGTGGCGCGTGACTCGATAGGTCCGATGTGGACGGTCAGGCCTACGCGGCTGAGTTCGCCGGCAAGCAGCGGCGCGGACGGGCTCGCGATCGCGTCACCGTCCGGCCCGCGTACCTCGGTCGCGACCACGACGTCACCGGGCTGGACGGACGGGTCGACCCCGCCGGCCACGCCGGCCACCACGATCGCGCTCGCGTCGCGCAGTCCGGCCGCGGAGCGCTCGGTCCGTGTCGGGCCCATGCCGGTGTGCACCGCGGTCGCGCTCGCGCCCCGGACGGCGAGCCGCTCCACGTGCATCGGCGCACAGATCACCGGCCGACCCGCGGCAAGACGCCGGGGATCGGTCAGGCGACCGTCGGATCGGGTCACGACGCGACCTTCAGGTAGCGGCCCAGCGCGGAGATCGGCCAGACCAGCCGATAGAGGTGGTAGTTGATGTAGAAGTCGCCGGGGAACCCGGTCCCGGTGAACAGGTCCTCGTCCCACGTGCCGTCGGGGCGCTGCGTGTCGACCAGGAACCCGACGCCCCGCTGCACCGCATCACCGGCCGCCTCGCCGGCGGCGAGCAGCGCGAGCAACGCCCACGCGGTCTGCGACGCCGTCGAGTCGCCACGACCGGCCCATGTCTTGTCGACGTACGACCGCAGGTCCTCGCCCCAGCCGCCATCGGAGTTCTGGTGCTCCTCCAGCCACCGGACCGCGCGACGGATCGGCTCGGCATCCGTGGCGAAGCCGGCCACGACCAGCGCTGGCACGGCCGCGCCGGTGCCGTACACGTAGTTGGCGCCCCAGCGGCCGAACCAGGAACCGTCTTCCTCCTGGTTCGCAAGCAACCAGTCGATGCCGCGACGGGTGACCGTGTCGGCCGTACGGCCCTCGTGCGCCAGCATCTCCACCACGTGCGCGGTGACGTCCGCGGACGGCGGGTCGGTGACGGCGCCGAAGTCGCAGAACGGCAGCTTGGTGATCAGCTCCGAGGTGTTGTCCGCGTCGAACGCGTCCCAGCCGCCGTCGCGCGAGGCCATGCCGGTGATCCAGGCCAGCCCGCGCTCGATCGCGGCCCGCTTGCGGGTGTCGTCGGGCAGCGTCACCTTGCGCAGCGCGAGCACCACCTCGGCGGTGTCGTCGATGTCGAAGTAGGTGTCGTTGTCGAACTCGAACGCCCAGCCGCCGGGGGACAGTGCGGGCCGGCGCACCTGCCAGTCGCCCGGCCCGGCGATCTCCTCGTCGCAGACCCACCCGGCCGCCTTGACCAGCGCCGGATGGTCGG
>DASTMZ010000188.1:0-8337 GCA_035713725.1 Micromonosporaceae bacterium | reverse complement strand
CCCTCGACCAGGACTACTTTCCGCTCGCCACGCGAATCGACTCGGATCTGCGGACCGTCACGAATACCGTGCCGGTGCTGGCCGTCGAGTTGATCCTGTTCGGCTGGTTCGCGCTCTACCTCGTGCTGCGCGCCATGTCCGGCGGGCGGCGCGCCGATGTGGGGCTCGCGCTGTTGCGTGGGACGGGACGCGTGGGCATGTGGCGCTTGTTCGGGCCACAGAACGCCGTACCGGTGGTGGCCGCGATCCCGTTCGGCGCGCTCGCCGGCTATCTGGTCGCACGATGGCTCGCCGGCCCAGTGCACAGCAGCGACCAACCTGTCGCGCTGGCTGTTTCCGCCGCCGCCGCCCTGCTGGTCGTACTCGGCGCGTTGATCGCCTCGGCCGTCGCGGAGCGGGCCAGCCGGCGTGCGCCGATCATCGACATGCTTCGGCGCACGCCCGCTAGCCGTCGTGGGTGGCGGGCGGACGCGGCGGATGGCGTGGTCGTCGCGCTTGCGCTGTTCGCCTTCGTTCAATTCAAAATCGGGGGTACGGCGACAATCGGTGGTACGCCGACGGGTGTGGTTGGCGTGGCCGCCGCGACACCGGCACTCCTCGCCGTCGTCATCGCGCTGGTGGCCGCCCGCGTTGTTGCGCCGATCGCGCTGCGGTTGCTGCCGGCGGCCGTACGGGCCGGTCACGCCACCCGGATGCTCGCCGCCGCGCACTTCGCCCGACGACCTGGCATCGACCGGGTGTTCGCGATTCTCGTCGTCGCCGTCGCTCTGATCGGCTATGCCGTGCTTGGTTGGCAGACGGCCACCGACGCGGCACACACTCGCGCTGTCGAACAACTCGGCGCCGATCGCGTGCTCCAGATCCGCAACGCGAGCGCGCAGCGCGTGCTTACCGTCACGCGCGCCGCGGATCCGACCGGCCGTTATGCGATGGCCGCGGCGGCGTACCCGAGTAGCAAGGTCCTGGCCGTCGACCGCAACCGGCTGGCGGCGGTTCTGCACGGCGGACCCGGCTGGCCGTCGGGCGCGATCGTGGCCTCGGCTCTCGACGCCAACGTCGCGACTGCGCTGCGGCTGTCGGACGGCCCGCTCCGCCTCGGCGCGACCGCGACGGCGTTGCCGCGTCACGGAGTCGAACTCGCGGTGGACCTCGTCGACGCTGACGGCGTCGGGCACAGGGTGCGATTCGGCCCGCTCGCCACGACGCGAAACACCTACCAAGCCACGCTTTCCGGGTGCCCGAGCGGCTGCGAGTTCGTGGACCTGCAAGTGGTGGACGCGCTGAATCCGGATTCGCCGTCCGGCTCGCCGGTCGAGGGCGTGTCGATCGTGGTGGGCTCGCTCGAGCCGGGCGCCGGACCGACCGGCCTGGGCGCCAGTGGGACGTCGTCGTCCGGTAGCGCCACCGCGCCGACTGGTAGCGGCGTGCCTGGCGGGCTCGACACCGCGGCATTCGGCGACCGTGACGGGTGGCGTACGTCCATCGGCGACGCCACGCTCGGACCCGCGGTGTCCACTGGGCCCGACGGGCTGCACATCGACCTACCGAGTGGTGAGAGCCGCGGCGAGTTCAAGCTCTTCGACCCGCGTGTGTTTCCCGCCGACGTGTCGCTTCCGGTACCCGTCGTGTCCGCCGGCACACCGCCAGCGCCGCACCGGCCGGGTCTGGCTGGTCTCGACGTGTTCGGCGACCTGACGGTGCCCGATCGCGTCGCCGCACACGTGGCAGTCTTGCCGCAACTGGGCACGTCCGGCACGTACGTCGACCTCGGTGCGGCACTGCGGCTCGACGGCGACGCCGGGGTCGGTGCGCAGCCGCAGATCTGGCTCCGGGCCGACGCGCCCGCCAGCGTGCTCGCACGGATCCGCGCGGCGGGCCTCGTCGTGGCGTCCGACGTGTCTATCGACTCGGCCGAGGCGTCCTATGGCCGGCAGGCGCCGTTCGCGGCGCTGCGCTTCGGGTTGGCCATCGCGGTGATCGCCCTGCTCGTCGCGGCCATCGCGGTCATCACGCTCGCCACCGTCGAGCGCCAGAATCGAGCCGCCGAACTCGGTGCGTTGCGCCGCGTCGGCCTCGCGGCCCGAGCCACTGCCGCGACGGCATACGCCACCTACCTCTGTCTCGTGGCTGCCGCGCTAGGCGTCGGACTCGCCACCGTCGCGATCGCACACCTGCTCGTCGGACGACACGTCACGGTGTTCGCCGACGGGTACGCCGTGCCGCCGGCGCCGCACGCGACCGCGATCGGGTGGGTGTTCGTGGCGGTCGCGTCGGCGGTGCCCCTCGTGGCGGCGGCCTGGTACGCGGCGGCCCGTCTCGTCCGGACATACCGTCGCGTGCCCGGAGGTGGCGGGTGATCGGGTTCCTGTGGTCGATGATCCGTGGCCGATGGGCGCGAGCGATCGCGGTATGCGCGTTGGCGTCGGCCACCATCGCGATCGTGGCAGCGTGGCCGGCGTACCTCGCGCGCGCCGACGCGTCGATGATCGCGACCGAGATCGCACACGCGTCAACGTCCGAGGTCACCACGTCGGCGCGCCAGGTCATCTCGGTCAATGTCGGGATCGCCGCACCCAGCGGGCCGGACACGTCCGGCGACGGCGGTTCCTCGGAGGCACCGCCACCAGACACCACCGCCGACACGGACTTTGTGCCGACCGAGACGACGCGTCTGATCGCACCGTGGTTCACCACGATCTATGCGACGGACATTGATGTCGACACCGCATCGGTCGCGCCGGGCGCCTCCGAACAGGCGACGATTCCGTTGGTGCTGTTCCGCCAGAACTACTGCGCGCACGTCGTCATCACGAGCGGCCGGTGTCCGGTCGCGATACGCGAGGTGCTGCTCGACGACGACCTCGCTACGCGTCTGCACGCGAGTGTCGGCGCCGCACTGAACCTCTACGGCGTCAAGCAGACGTCGCTGGCCGAGCAGCGGTCGAAGGGCGTTGGCCTGTGGCAGGCGTTGCCCGAGTACGTGGCGGTCACCGTCGTGGGCACGTACCGCGTACCCGACCGGGACGACCCGTATTGGGGGACCGAGGCGTATTTCTCGACGGCAAGCGGCGACCGAGGCGACGTCCTGCCGATCCTCACGCAGCCCGGCACCATCGACGTGCTGCCGCACAGCGAACGTCGCGAGAACGTCGACGCGGAACTGCGTACCTCCGCCGTGACAGTGGCTGCGCTGCCCACCATCCGGTCGCAGGTCCACCCGTTCAACACGTCGATCCCGGCGATGCTGGACCGAGTGGATGCCGACCGTAGCGCGTTGCGCGTCGTCGTACCGTTGGTCGCCGTACCGCTGCTACTGCTCGGTTGCTTCGTCCTGTTCCTCGCGGCGGGGCAAGCCGCTGACGTACGCCGACCCGAACTCGCCGTGATCAAGCTGCGCGGACTCGCGGCGTGGGACAGGTGGTGGCTCGCCGTCGCGGAGAGCGTGCTGGCGGTCGCGGTCGCGGTGCCCGTGGGCCTGGCGGTCGGTGGTCCGCTTGCCCGTGGAGTCGCAGCGATCACGCTGCCTTCCCCGACGCCAGCGACGACCACCGGGGCGTCGGCGCGCGGTGAGTTGGCATGGGTCGCCGTCCTGCTGATAGCGGTGCTGGGCGCCCACCTCCGACCGCTGGTGACCCGCGTGCCGGATCTGCTTCGCCACGTTCCGGACCGTGCCCGTCAATGGCGGTCGGTGCCGCTGCAGGCCGCGATCATCGTTCTCGCGATCGCGGCCGTCGCGCAACTGCGCGCCCAAACCGGCCCGCCGGCCGGGCTGACGAGCATCGCGCCGGCATTGGTGGTCGCCGCGGCGGCAGTCGTCCTCGGCCGGCTCGTCCCGCCCATCACCACACGAGTCGGCCTGCGCGCCATCGGGTCGGTCGGTCGACGCAGCGGATCCGCACGTCGGCTGGGCACCGGACTCGGCGCGATCGTTCTGGCCCGCCGACCCGGCGCCCAACGTCTGGTGATGGTCGAGGCGGTCGCCATCGGTATGCTCGGCTTCGCATTCGCGGCTTCGTTTGCCGCGTCACAGGATCGGAACACAGTCGTCCGGCTCGACCTCGGCGCTGACCGCGTCCTATCGGTTGGTTCCACGTCGCCCACCCAACTCCTGCGCGCCGTGGGCGCGGCCGATCCAAGCGGTCGGTACGCAATGGCGGCGATGGCCGTACCGACCGCCTCCTCGTTCAATCCGCCGGTCCTCGCCGTCGACTCGACGCGTCTGGCCGCGGTGGCGAACTGGCCGGCCGGCAGTGAAGTCGGGGTGGCCGCCAATGCGTTGGGCGCACCGGGACCCGCACCGATCACGGTGACCGCGACCTCGGTAGAGATCGACGCGACGATGGACTGGTCGGCGTCGACACCGATGCAGGTAGCGCTCTCCGCCGTGTTCCTGCCCACCGACGGTGGCCTCGAGGTCGACGCGGACTTCGGTATCACCTCGCTCGGACGGCACACGTACCAGGCGCAGGTGCCCGGCTGCGCGGCCGGGTGTCGACTCGTCGGGCTTCTCGTCGTACCGGACACCGACTCCTCGGCGACGGCCGGTGCCACGATCCATTCATTGCGCGCCGCACCGGCCGTCGGGGCGCGTGGCGTTGACGTACCGCTGGGTTCGTCAACGGCGTGGCGGGTGGTCGCGAACGCCCCCGGCTATGCCAGGCCGGTCCTTTCTTCGGAGCCGGACGGGCTCGCCCTATCGGTCCCGGCCGCAACTCATTACCAGGACGGCGTTATCGTCGCGCCGATCGCCGGACCATATCCGCTGCCCGTGGTGGCCACCAATGACGCGACCGCGAACGCGATCGCCGGCGCCGACGGATCGACGGTTCAGGTGCGCGTCGCGGACACCACCGAGTCGCTGCCACGCGTGGCGCGGCGAGGTGAATTGGTCGATCTCAACGACCTCGCTCTCGCCATGGTGCGACCCAACACCGTGCTGCCGGCGGAGGTGTGGCTGGCACCGAATGCGCCGGACTCGGTTGTCGACGCGCTCGAGGCACAGGGCCTGCGCATATCTTCCGAGCGGACGTTGGCGGACCAGCGTGCCTACCTCGCTCGTCAAGGCCCGGCGATTGGCATCGCGTTCGCGCTGGTGGCGGCCATCGCACTCGTCCTGCTCGCGATGGCGTGTCTGGCTCTGCTGCTGCTCGTCGACCGCTCCGAGCGGATCACCGAGTTGCAGGCGTTGCGAACACAGGGGATCGCCGCATCGACGGCGCGGCGATCGCTCATCGCGGCGCACGCCGGGCTGGTGTGCGCCGCGGCGATCATCGCGTTGCTCGGCGGTGCCGTCGCGTGGCTGTTGACCGCCGATCGGCTGCCAGTCTTCGTCGACCCGAAGGCCAGCGGTCTGACGGCGACGAACGTCCCGATCGGCGCCATGGCGATCGGCGTCGGGGCGGGTGCCGCGGTGCTCGCCGTCATCGCGGTGTCGGGTGCGCTCGCGATCGCTCGTCGACTGCGTGCTTCAGGAAGGATGAGCCGATGACCTCACCGGTACGCCAAGCGGAACGCGCCGTGACCGGTCTGGCGGTCGGGTGTCGCCGCGTCGTACACATTTATCGTGGTGAGGGCGGCGACGTCGTCGCGCTCGCCGGCGTCGACCTGTCCATCGCACCCGGCGAAATGCTCGCACTCGTCGGGCCGTCGGGATCGGGAAAGTCAACCTTGGTCGCGTTGCTCGCCGGCCTGATGAGGCCGTCCGCCGGGCGTGTCATGGTCGGCACCTACGACATGGCGAAGCTGACCGACCGCGAGATCGCCCGGCTGCGCGGCACAGAGATCGGCGTCGTGTTGCAGGGCGCGTCGCGCAACCTCCTGGAATACGCGAACCTGTATCGCAACATCTGGCTGGCCCGGCGACGGGCGGCCCGGTCCGGTGGCGTCATGCTCGACGATCCGGATCGGATCCTGGACCTCGTCGGCCTTGCCGGCCGCGGCCGGGCACACCTTGCCGATCTCGCGCCCGATGCGAAGCAGCGCGCCGCGCTCGCCGTCGGCATCGCGGCCGGACCCGGACTGTTGCTCGTCGACGAGCCGACCAGCCAGCTCGACTCGGCCGGCCGCGACGAGGTGCTCACCGCGATCGAGACGGTCAACGCAGAGCGGGGTACGACCATCGTGGTGGTCACACACGACCAGAACGTCGGCGTACGGCTGGGTCGCGCGGTCACCATCCGCGACGGTCGCGTTGGAGCCGAAGGTCGTGATGGTCGAGACTTCGCGGTCGTCGCCAGTGACGGTACGGTTCAGCTGCCGCCCGACGTGCTCGCGACCTACCCGCCCGGCACGATGTTCACCGTCGACCACGACAGCGGAACGATTTCGCTCGAGGTCGGCGGCTCGCACGGAACGTTGTCTAGCGACTGATCTCGCCGTGCGTCGGCCGGGCGGGCCCTTCGCAGCGCCGGCTTCGGCCGGGCGGGCCCTTCGGAGCGCCGGCTTCGGCCGCGCGGCCCGTTCACTCAGTTGCTGAAGTCCTGGGTCAGCCAGACCTTGCCCGACGAGTCGCGTACGACGTCGATGCCGATGTGGTGGAACGCGCTGGACAGCAGATTCAGGCGGTGGCCGTCGTTCGGCGGCTGCTCGTCGTACATCGACTGGGTGAGTGCCTCGGCGGCCGCGACGATTGCCGACGTACTGTTCGCGTGCGGCCCGCTCCAGCCGATGTTCTCGCCGCACGTCGTCCAGTGCACGCCCTGCGCCGAGATGCGATCGCCGAGCGACGCCTCGCCAGGGCACTGATGCGATAGACCGCAACTGCCCATCATCTTGACGTTGTGCGCGTGCGCGCTGGCGTCCAGGCCGGACAGCAACGTATACGGCGGCAACCCGTGCTGTGCGCGGAGATCGTTGATCTGGGCCAGCAACTGGTCGCGCACCGAGCTGCCGGCCGGTGGCGGAGTCGGCCGCGTCGTCGGCTTCGGCGACGACTTGTGCGACGGGCTCGCGTGCGCGGACGGAGAGTTCGTCGGCGTGACACCCGCTGCCGGCGAACCGGTCGGGTGGCCCGGCGCAGTGCCGACCGCTGGCTGGATCGCCGTCATGACGTTTGCCGAGCCGAGTCGGGCCAGGTCGGCACCACTGGTCCCGCTGTGTCCGATGACCAGCTGTGCGGCGATCACGCCAGCGGTCACCGCGGCGGCGGTAACGGCGGGCAACACGACACGGAACGACCGCACGAGCCCACCGAAGCAGAGGCAGATATCCGTGTCAAATGCATCCGGCCGCGTTGCCGATGCGCGGCTGGTCGGCGGCTAGAAGGACGTGCCGTAGTCGACGACGCAGTTGACCTTCATCGCGTGATCCGTTGGTGCCGGCGGCGTGACGTTGGGTACGTAGATGGTGACCTCGGCGCGATTGTTCGCCGCGTTGTCGTCGACCAGGTTCCCGACCGCCGGAAGCAGGTACACGTTGAGCACCACTCGTTGACCGGAGTAGCTGAACGCGGTGTCGACGTTCACGCCTTCGTCGTGCTGATAGCCGTAACTTCCGTACCAAGTGGAACCGATGTACCCATAGGTGTTGTGGCCGAAGTTGTCCTGCCCGACGAACTCGAGTTGCTGCGAGTGCAGAATGCCGGCGTAGTGGAACGTGTAGGTGGCGGTGAGGGACTCGTAGCCGACCTGGTTGGTCGCCCACAGGCAATAGTCGATGACCGTGACGCCGTAGTCGCTCGTACCGTTGAATGATCGCGGCCCACCGCCCTTGGAGGGCTTCGGCGGCTGAGCGCTCGACGCGGAGACGGGTGGCGACGCGGTGGTGGTTGCGGTGTTCCCACCGGGCTTGCTCGTGTGCGTCGACGTCGACGTGGGCGCCGGCGCGGCTGTCGGACCGGCCGCCGTCGCGCCGGTCGTGACCTGTCCTAAGCCAGACGTACCGGTCGGCGGGGCGCTCGAACATGCGGCCAGGAGCGAGCCCGCGACGAGTACGCCGACTGTGGCGCGCATCACGCCGTGCTTCATGAAGGGAAAGTACAAGCGGGCCTCACGACAAGCTGTCGTCTGTCATGAGTCTGACTCAACGGCCTGCACGCTTGTCGCGTCAGAGCGGCGGACGGATCGGCGGCATGGGCGCGGAGGGGAATCGACGTGGACCGGACCACAATGCCGGCGGCGCGTCCACAGCTTCGGCGATGCCGTACGCCGCCCGCTCGTAGTTGAGCCGCCAGCCGACGAAATCCGGCCATGCGTCCTTCGGGTCGCGTTCGATCGGAAAGTCCACTGCGCGGAGTTCGGCTATCGCGTCGAGGAACTCGTCGTAGGTGACGCTGATGCCGCCACGTTCAAACTCGCCTGGTACGTGAAGGCCCATGGCCGCGGCGATCTCGTTGAAGCA
>DASTMZ010000187.1:0-8582 GCA_035713725.1 Micromonosporaceae bacterium | reverse complement strand
GGCGCCTGCTGCCCCTGGCCGATGATCTCCTCGACCTGCTGGCGGACACCTTCCAACGAGATCCCGAGGCTCTCCAGCGCCTTGGCTGCGACGCCCTCGCCCTCGTGGATCAGGCCGAGCAGGATGTGCTCGGTGCCGATGTAGTTGTGGTTGAGCATCCTGGCCTCTTCCTGCGCCAGGACAACCACACGCCGCGCTCGGTCGGTGAACCGCTCGAACATGCCTAGTGCTCCTCACCTGCCACCGGTGCCGCGCGCGAGCGGCACCTCGACAATTCGGCGCTCCCTCGCGGGAACGCCTTCGACAACCAACGCCCACCAAGCACAACGGCACCGGTCGGGTACCCGTGCTTTCACTCTATCGCCGCGGGCCGACCTGTCGCCGCTGGCGAAACCCTTGGTACGCCCGGATGCGTACCCCCCCAAACGATCCGATACCACCACCGAAGTGCCTGGTCAGCACCCGTCTTTGGCCAACGATGCACCGAGCGATGGGATTCCGGTGAGGGTATGACTACGCGGAGAGCGAAATGCCACGTCAGCCCTAGCCGATGAGGGCGCGCCGGGCTGCAACTTGCATGCGAAATGTCGGCGGCCGCCCACCATCATGGTGAGCGGCCACCGGTAGCCTGCGGCGAGTCGCGACGCTTCGTCAGCGGCCGGCCACGGCGTGGTATTCGTCGACTATTCCCTGTGGAATGCGACCACGACCGGAAATATTCTTGCCTTTACGTTTTGCCCAAGCGCGGATGGCCTTGTTCTGCTCTCGATCGGCGGCGGCACTGCCGCGCGCGGCACTGCGGCCACCGACTACGACGCCACCGCGGCCGGCCTTACGCGCGCTTGCGATGAACGGTGCAAACGTGTCACGCAACTTCGCCGCGTTATCCTTTGACAGATCGATCTCGTATGCGGCGCCATCGAGGCCGAACTTCACAGTCTCGTCGGCCGTCCCACCCTCCAGGTCATCTTCGAGGACGACGATTTCCCGTCTAGCCACTCACATTCCTTTCGATAACCGCATTGGCGATACCGAAAGAATAGCGCGCGGCGGCGGGTCATGGTCAACCGCGGTCGTAATTGCTGGCACATTTGGAAAAGCCAATGAGCGACATAATGTCGCGCGAAGTCGCGATGACATTCTGTCGCGACACGCCAACATTGGCGTCGGCGTATCGACATTTGATGTGACGCGCGGGCGTTTCGATTCGCGCCGATCGTTTCCCCGGTGGAGCGCGCACTCGGCGTCGGCGAGCGGCCGCCTGGCGTATGCCCAATGGCCGACCTCTAGGCTGTGGCCGTGCTGCTGTGCATCGACATAGGGAACACGAACACCGTGTTGGCGACGTTCGAGGGCGCGGAAATAGCGCATTCGTGGCGGGTAAAGACCGACGCGCGAACCACCGCCGACGAGTTGGGCCTGATGTTTCGCGGGCTACTCGCGTCGGACAACGTCCACATCACTGGCGTTGCGGCCTGCTCGACGGTACCCATGGTGCTGCGCTCACTTCGCGCCATGCTGTCGCGCTACTACGGCGAACTGCCAACTGTCGTTCTAGAGCCCGGCGTGAAGACCGGTGTGCAACTCGCGATCGACAATCCCAAGGAGGTTGGCTCGGACCGAGTCGCGAATACGCTCGCCGCTTTCTCGCTTTTCGGTGGACCGAGCATCGTCGTCGACTTTGGTACGTCGACAAACTTCGATGTGGTCTCCGCCCGCGGCGAATACCTTGGCGGTCCCCTTGCGCCGGGCATCGAAATATCGGTCGATGCGCTTGCCGCACGGGCCGCCCAGTTGCGCAAGGTCGAGCTGATTCGGCCACCGCGAGTCATCGGCAAGAACACCGTCGAGTGCTTGCAGTCCGGTGTCGTGTTCGGGTTTGCCGGACAGGTCGACGGACTGGTCAATCGGATCACCGCGGAACTCGGCACGACGGTTCGCGCGGTGGTTGCCACCGGCGGCCTGGCGCCCATCGTGCTGGACGAATGCACGACGATCACGCACCACGAGCCGATGCTGACTCTGAAGGGATTGCGGTTGGTCTTCGAGCGCAACCAGCCCTAGACGGCGCCCGCTGCGCCCGCCGGGCGGTGCGGCCGAAGATCCATCGCCATGTCGAGGATCGGCGACGAGTGCGTGAGCCCTCCAACCGACAGGTAGTGCACCCCGGTCTCGCCGTAGGCACGTGCGCGGTCGAGGGTCAAACCGCCGGTCGCCTCGAGTTCCGCGCGCCCGGCCACCGCGTCGACCACCTCGCGGAGGCGCTCCGGGGTCATGTTGTCGCAGAGCAGGAAGTCCGCGCCGGCCGCGATCGCCTCCAGGGCCTCGGCCACGGTCTCGACCTCGACCTGCACGGTCACATCCGGGAACGTGGCGCGCACCCGGGCATATGCCTCGCTGATCGAGCCCGCCGCAAGCTTGTGGTTGTCCTTGATCATCGCGACGTCATACAGGCCCATCCGCTTGTTCGTGCCGCCGCCCGCCCGCACCGCGTATTTCTCCAGCGTTCGCAGCCCCGGCGTCGTCTTGCGAGTGTCGAGCACGGTCGCCCCGGTGCCAGCCAGCGCATCGGCCCACCGCCGCGTGTGGGTGGCCACGCCCGACATCCGGCTGAGCAGGTTGATCGCGGTGCGCTCGGCGGTCAGCAGCGACCGCGTCGGACCGGACACCGTCATGAGCACATCGCCGTCCGTCACGCGGGCGCCGTCGCCCACCACGATCTCCACATGGGTACCCGGGTCCACGCGAGCGAACACCGCGGCGGCGACCGCGAGCCCGGCCACCACTCCGTCCGCGCGAGCGACCACGTCCGCGACGTCGGTCTGATCGGCTGGGATGGTGGCGACGCTCGTGACGTCCACCCCGGCCGGACCGCCGAGATCCTCCTGCAGGGCCATCGTGACGATGCGATCGACCGCCGCAGGATCGAGACCAACGGCCTCGAACGCGTCCGTGATGGTGCTCGGCATGCTGTTAATTCTGTCAGTGTCGGCCGACAGAGCGGCACCGTTCGCCATGGGCTGCGTCATCGGCGGTGCTACCGGTGCTCGGCGGAGACCGGCATGGGCTGCCACGCCTCGGCGACGGTGCCGTCGGGTGCCAGCGAGGCGAGGAGATGGCCGAGCCACTCCGGATCCGCGTCCGGGAAGTCTTCTCGCCAGTGGCACCCGCGTGTCTCCGCGCGCTTCGATGCCGCCGCGACCAGCGCCGACGCGACGGTCAACAGATTCGCGGCCTCCCAGTTGGCGGTGTTCGCGACCGCGCGGCGCGCCGCCAGCGAGTCCAGCGTCACGGCGGTCGCCGCCAGCGAGTCGCCCGAGCGGAGCACGCCCGCTCCCCGTGTCATCGCCCGCTGCAACTCACCGCGGATCGAATCGTCGACCGCCCACGCCTCCGCCGGGTGCGATGACGCGTTGTCGACTACCGGGTCCGCCTGCGGCGGCAGGTCGCGGGCGAGATGTTCGGCGATGCGCCGCGCGAACACCAGTCCCTCTAGCAAAGAGTTCGACGCGAGGCGGTTCGCGCCGTGTACGCCGGTGCAGGCCACCTCGCCGCACGCGTAGAGGCGCGGGATCGACGTACCACCATCGAGATCCGTACGGACGCCGCCGCTCGCGTAGTGCGCCGCCGGCGCGACCGGGATCGGGTCAACCATCGGGTCGACGCCCGCCGCGCGGCAGGCCGCCGTGATGGTGGGGAATCTCGTGGTCAGATCCGGGATGTGACGCGCGTCCAGGAACACGTGGTCGGCACCGGTCGCGAGCAGTACGCGGTGGATCCCCTTGGCGACCACGTCGCGCGGCGCGAGTTCAGCGAGTTCGTGCTGCCCGACCATGAAACGCCGACCGTCCGCGTCGACGAGGTGCGCGCCCTCGCCCCGCATCGCTTCCGACACCAGCGATTGTTGGGCACTGCGTACGCCACCAGGCCCGGCCGGGACTACGAGCGCGGTCGGATGGAACTGTACGAACTCGATGTCGGTGACCACTGCGCCGGCGCGCAATGCGAGCGCGACACCGTCGCCGGTCGACACGATGGGGTTCGTCGTCGACGCGTACATCTGGCCCATGCCACCGGTCGCGAGGACCACGGCGCGCGCCAGGATGGCACCGACGCCGTCGTCGGATCCCTCGCCGAGCACGTGCAGCGTGACACCGCACGCCGAGCCGTCCGGGCCACGCAGCAGGTCGAGAACGAGCGCATGCTCGACCAGCCGGATCCACGGGTCGCGCATCACGAGTGCGTGCAGCGCGCGCTGAACCTCGGCGCCGGTCGCGTCGCCGCCGGCGTGCACGATGCGGTTCGCGTGATGGCCGCCTTCGCGAGTGAGCATCAGCGAGCCGTCCGCGTGGCGGTCGAACTCGGCGCCCCAGCGCATCAATTCGCGTACCCGCGTCGGGCCCTCCGTCACGAGTACGTCAACGGCGGCTTCGTCGCACAGTCCAACGCCGGCGACGAGGGTATCCGCCGCATGCGCCGCCGGCGAGTCGTACGGATCGAGAACCGCTGCGATGCCGCCCTGCGCCCAGCGGGTCGAACCATCGTCGATGTTGACCTTCGTGACCACCGTGACGTGCAGCCCGGCTTCCCGCAGGTGTAGCGCGGCGGTGAGCCCGGCAACGCCGGAACCGATCACCACCACGTCGGTGGTCTCCGACCACCCCGGCAACGGCGCGGGGAGGCGGCGCGGCACCGACGGGCGGCGCTGTGAGCGCGGCAGGTCCATGTCTCCAGTCTTGGTCACCGCGTCAGTGCGGCAGCGGCCGGGTCCCCAGCCCCTTGAGCGATCCCACCCACGGCACGGACGCCGACGCGTAGCACGCGAACGTCTGGTCGCTACCGGCCCACAGGTTTGCCGAATCCGGCCCGACCTCGGAAATCCGCAGGTCGGAGCGGGTTTGCCCGCCGGTGAGACCGATGAATGAATCGACAAGTTGCTGGCAGCCGCCGGACACGGCGGTCTGGATCGCAGTCCCGTTGTAGGGCGCGTTGGCCGGCGTGACGGTGTAGAGGCCGACGAACTCGGACGTGTGTGGTTGGCCACATGCGACAAATTTCAGCGTGGCCGGCGCGCCAGAGTCGTCGGCGACGCAGTCGATGCTGAGGGCGTCGGCCGATGCGCCGGTGAGCGCGCCGGCGAGGCTCGCATTGCGGCTCACCACACGAGTGCCACCCGGGTCGGCTACCTGCGCGATGACGCACGCGAAGAAGCCGTTGCGGGCCGGCGCGACGAAGTCCGGATAGACGGTCAGCTGGGCGCCGCGCCAGGCACCGCCGACGTACGAGCCGGCCTTGTCTACGCACGTGGCACGGGCACTCGTGGCCATCACGAACGCGTTCAACTGCGCGTCCTGACCCTTGTCGTGCTGTGCTGCGCGCACCAGCTTGGCGTCGACCTGACCGACCGACACGATCTCGGCGGTGTGCGGCGCGCTGCACGGCACCGGTCGGCCCGACCACGGCAGTTGTCCGGCGATCGACTTGTCGTCGACGTTCCAGCACGAGCCGGCTCGCGGCGCGGTCACCGGAGCGGTTGTCGGGATCGGTGCGGATCGGTTCGCGAGCCACAACCCGAGGCCGACCGCGGCGAGGACGACGACCGCGATGACCGGCGGGAACCAGCGACGGCTCATCGAAATGCGACCCTCCCGGCCTCGGCGGAACCGCGAGGATACTACCGTCCGGTAACACGCCGCGCGATACCGTCATCGATCGTCGCGATCATGGGACGGAAGCCGCCAGGCTAGCGTCACCGGGCCGTTGTCGATCAGTCGCGTACCCGGCCGTCCGGCATCGGCGTCCCGACCGATCCACGCCGCGACGAGCAATCGCGCCGGCCCAGATTCGGGTGCCGGGCCGAGATCGGGCGCGGTGAGCACCAGGTAATCGAGTTCGACAGGTTCGGTCGACACGGCTGCACGACGGGTGAATTCGTCGACAGCGGCCGCGACAGTGGCGTCCGGCCCGACGCCTCTCGACGCCGCCTCCGCGCCGGCGCGGAGCGCCGCGGACAGGGCTAGTGAAGCGGCGCGTCCAGCGACCGATAGGTACGTGTTGCGGCTCGACTTGGCCAGGCCATCGTCTTCCCGCTCGGTCGGCACGCCGACGATCTCGACCGGTACGTTCAGGTCCGCGACCATCTGGCGGACGAGCGCGACCTGCTGGTAGTCCTTCTCGCCGAAGAATGTGTAGTCCGGCCGCGTGAGCTGCAGCAGCTTCATCACGACGGTCAGCACGCCGTGGAAGAAACCGGGTCGGCTCGCGCCCTCGAGGATTTCTGCGCGGGCGCCGGGATTCACGCGTACTTGCGGGTCGCCGTCCGGATACATGACCTCGGTCGGCGGCGCGAAGACGACGTCGACGCCGAGCGATGCACACCGCGCGAGGTCGTCATCGAACGGGCGCGGGTAGCGATCGAAGTCCTCGTTCGGCCCGAACTGCAACGGGTTGACGAAGATCGTGACGAGCACGTGGTCCGCGCGTGACGTGGCCGCCCGGATCAGCGCGTCGTGCCCCTCGTGCAGCGCACCCATAGTCATGACGACGCCGACCGTGCCGTCGAGCTTCGCACGCGCGGCGGCCAGGTCGGCGCGGGTCCGCGCGATGATCGGCTCGGTCACTATCGCTCCGCAGGCCGACGAGCGAGCACCCCGAGCAGCGGCGCCGCCGCCGACGGCGAGATGCGACCCGCGGAGATCGCCCGGTCCGCGGTGCGGCGGGCCAGTTCGAGATAGACGGGTACCGAGTCGGGCGCGTACTCGTCGAGCGTGTCGAGGTGGCGAGCGACGGTATTGGCGTCGCCACGCGACACCGGCCCGGTCAGCGCCGCGTCGCCCATTGCCAACGCGTTGTCGAGCGCCGCATGCAGGAGCGGGCTGAGGACCTGCTCCGGGTGAACGACGCCAGCATCGCGCAGCCGGTCCAACGCCTCGTTCACCAGCGTGACGAGGTGGTTCGCGCCGTGCGCTAGAGCGGTGTGGTAGAGCGCCCGGTGGCTGTCGTCGATCCACTCGATGGCGCCGCCAAGCTCCGCGACCAGATCCATTGCAACCGCGCGCAACTCGTCCGGCGCCGTGACGCCGAACGTGATGCCGCTGGTCAGCAGTCCGACATCGGCGTCGGCACCGGTGAACGTCATGGCCGGGTGGAGCGCGAGCGGCAGCGCGCCACGCGCGGTGGCCGGATGCAGGATGCCGATGCCGTGCGCACCGGAGGTGTGCGCGACGATCACGCCCGGACGGAACGCGCCCGACTCACCGAGGTCGGCGATGAGCGGCGCGAGGACGTCGTCCGGCACAGCGACGATGACGAGGTCGGCGTTGCGTACGACGTCGACGGGACGGCGGCGTACGGCGCCGGGCAGGCTGGCGATCCGCGAGCGTGTCGCGTCCGAACGCCCGGAAGCACCGGTGATGCGGTGCCCCGTCCCGGCGAGCGCGCCGCCAAGCGCGCTGCCGACCCGACCGGCACCGACGATGCCGATCGTCAGGGCTGAGGTGTCGATTGCCGCGGGCGCCGCGACGGTGGTGTCGATTGCCGGGGGGGCCGCGGCGGTGGTGTCGGTTGCCGCGGGAACGGCGAGGGGCGCCGCTGGCGACGTGGTAGTCGCGGGTCGCCCAGCGCGCACGGACACGCTACGGGTTGCCATGATCCAGTCCTCTTCGGTGGGGTACCGGTCGATCGCAAGTATCGCTCCGGCAACCCGCCCGATAAAGGACATGTGAAGACATTCACTCGCGCCTTGGGCGCGGCTGAACTGGCGCTGGGCGGTTAGTCGGGTGGCGGCGTCGAGCTGCGCACGGCCGGCGGTCCCGCGACGGGCTCCGGCGCGTCGGCGGCAGCGATCTTGGTGCGCCGCACCGCGCGACCGAGCAGCCCCCGTTGGGCGAGAAATGCGCGCAACTCGGCGGCGTCGTTCGGAGCCATGCAGTCCACCGGAATCACGAAGACCGGCGCGTCGCCGCAGCGAGCAATGAGAACCTGTCGCAGGTCGGCCACCGTGTCGATGCCGAACCACGCCCACGAGTTCTGGTGCCACGGCGACGAGAACGTGATGTCCACATCGGTGATGGCGATGCCGACCGGAACGCTGTTCGCCTTGGCATACCATCGCGCGATTCGACGCGTGTTCGACCACAGGGCGAGCGGCAGGAGCGCGGCATAGCAGATGGCCACGGCCACCACGGTCCAGCCCACGGCTCGGTCGCCGCTCGCGATGTTCCCCAACCCGGCGACCGCCACCAAAGCGACGATCAAGATGAACGCCCACCTGCGCCGACGAAACTGATATGAAATCTGCATCCTCAGATGCCGGCGATCCCGTGCCGGGTCCGGTGATTTGGTGAACTCGATGCGCATGCCAGGCTCCGTACCGAGGGGTCGCGCGAAGCCTAGGACCGAGCGTCGCGCCGCGCGACCCCACATCGAGCCAGCCGAGATCCCGAAGGAGCGAGCAACGGTGCGTCGCTGGACGGACGCCATGGCCGAGGCGCTCTACGCGCCGGGTGCCGGTTTCTTCACACGGCCGGATGCGAATCCGCGCGAACATTTCCGGACCAGCGCGCACGCCGGTCCGGTCTTCG
>DASTMZ010000186.1:0-4321 GCA_035713725.1 Micromonosporaceae bacterium | reverse complement strand
TCGCCCGCGAACGGTACGCGTCCGGTCGCCGCGTAGGCCACGACCGCACCCCACGCGAAGATGTCTGCCGCCGGCGTCAGCGCGCGACCCATCGCCGGCTCGAGGCGTTCCGGCGCCATATACGCCACCGTGCCCATGAGTTGGTCGGTGCGCGTGTCGCTGTCGGGATCCTCGGCCGGTCGCGCGATGCCGAAGTCAATCACCTTCGGAGTGCCGGGCGCGAGCAGCACGTTGCTCGGCTTGAGATCGCGGTGGATCACGCCAGCGCCATGGATGGCGGTGAGCGCGGTGGCCACACCGATCGCGAGGCCGTGCAGGTTTGCCGGGGTCAGCGGCCCGCGGTCGGCGACAACGTCGGCGAGGCTCGGCCCGTCGACGTACTCGACGACCAGGTACGGCGGATCGTGGTCGGGATCCGCGTCGAGCACTTCCGCGGTGCAGAACGGCGGCACCTCCTGGGCGCGCGCCACCTCGCCCCGGAACCGCCGGCGAAACTCGGGTTCCTCGGCGAGGTCCTCGCGGATGACCTTCAGCGCGACCGGTGTGCCGTCGCCGGACTCGGCGAGGTAGACGCTGCCCATGCCGCCCTCGCCGAGGCGCCGCAGCAGCCGGTATTCGCCCAACTGGCGCGGGTCGGTAGCACGCAGCGGGATTCCCGCGGTAGCGCCCTGGCCCGCCACGTAATCGTCCTCCGCCCGTCCGCTCGTCGGCAGCGCGCAGGCGCCGTGCGCCCCCGCGTGCGTCACGCAGAAGCATGCCATCTTGGCGTTCGAAGCGAAATGCCGCTGGTGTCACGGTTGCGACAGCCGCGTCGCGCGGTTTCAGGCTACGAATGTCGCGCTACGTCGCGGTCGACCCGCCATCACGGGTACGTCCGTACGCCACACCGCCCAGCACCGCACCGACGAGGCCGAGCAACGCGCCGATGATGGCGATCGTCATCGCGCCGGTGTTGGAGCCGGACGACGGTGCGGCCGCGGCAGTGCCGGATGGCGTCACGACCGAAGGCGCACTGGGCGGCGTCGACGAACCGCTGTCGCCCGAACCCGCGGCGGTCAGCGTGAGCACGGGTGCCGGATGCTCGGGCTCCGGACCACCCGCAGGCGTGGGGTCGATCCAGCGCACCACTGATCCGTCCGAATAGGTCTGCAACGTCTTGAACGCGATCGAGCCGGTCTTCGGCAGCGGGCCGAGCTCAATCGGGAAGTCGAGGAACTGACCGGGCTTGATGGCGGTCGCCGCCGAGTCCGCGGTCCAGACGATCTCGCTGACCGCCTCGGTGACCTGGTTGCCGTCGTCGTCGGTGATCGGTTTCGCGAGCTTTGCCGTGGTGACCGTCGTCGTCCAGCCGGGCAGCGCCTGGTAGTCGACGGTGGCGACCGGGTTGTTCATGTCAAAGTGAACGTCGACCTTCGTGGTCGACGCGGTGTCGCTCTCGGTCGGCACGCGGAACTCGATCGACGTGAACGCACCCTGCTGCGCCGTCGACGGGCTCACCGTGACGTGCGCGTACGCGACGCCGGCACATGCCAGCGCACCGGCCAGCGCGCCACCGGCGAGCACACCCACACGCCGTACCCACATTTGTCGCACTGCTTCTCCCTAGGCGAGACGTCACCGACGCGAGCCTTAGTCGTCGACACGCCGTGCTTGGTTCCGAGCAGTCGCCATGTCGAGGGCCACACCACAGGCAGGATGGAGCGGTGACCTACCCCGCCCTGCTCAGCCCGGACGGCATCGAGCGGCTCCGCGATGCGCTCGCGGCCGCCGCCTACACGTCGGACGGCATCGCCGCGCACATCGGCCCGGAGGCGACCGCCGCCGCACGCCGCAACCACTTCCGGCCGGCGCTCGCCGCGACCGGCGCGGGTGCCCCGCTCGACACGCTGATCCGACTGTACGTGTGCGGTCACGCGGAACCAGACGGCGCGGTCGAGGCGGCCTTCGCACCGCTGCCGCTCGGCGACGTGGTGACCGCCGGGCTGGTCGAGCGGACGCCGGACGGGCTGCGCGCCGGGCTGGACCTCGAGCCGTACGGGAACGCCTGGTGGGTGGTGTCCGACCTGCCATCCGGCAGCCGACCCGGCCCGCTGCGATCCGATCACGTGCTCGGTGTCGGCAACGCGTCGACTACGCTCGCCGACTCGGTGATCCGGCGGCCGGTGGCGAGCGCCCTCGACATCGGGACCGGCTGCGGCGTCCAGGCGTTGCACCTGTCCGCCCACGCGACGCGGGTGGTGGCCACCGACGTATCGGAGCGCGCTCTCCGGTTCGCGGCGACCACCGCGGCACTCGCCGGGCTCGAGTGGGATCTGCGCTGGGGCGATCTCGTCGAACCGGTACGCGACGATCGCTTCGACGTGGTGGTCAGCAACCCGCCGTTCGTGGTCGGCCCGGGCGCCGCCACGCACACGTACCGCGACTCGGGTCGCGCCGGTGACGCGGTCGGTGCCGAGCTCGCGGCGGCCGCGAAGGATCTCCTGAACCCGGACGGCACCATGCAGTTCCTGGCGAACTGGCTGCACGTCGCCGGCGAGGACTGGGCGGAACGCGTGACCGGCTGGTTCGCCGGCAGCGGATTGGACGTCTGGGTCATCGAGCGCGAGCTCGCCGACCCGGTGGCGTACGTCGACCTGTGGCTTGCGGACGCGGCCGAGGAGGACGACGGTCACCGGTCGGCGGTGTGGCTGGACTGGTTCGACGCGCAGAAGGTGGAGGCGATCGGGTTCGGGCTCATCACGGCACGCCGCGCCGGCCACGACGATCCAGTGGTACGGGTGGAGACGGTACGCCAGCAGCTGGCCCGGCCGTTCGGTGACGAGATCGGCCGATGGTTCGAGCGGCAGGACTGGCTGCGGCTTCGACCCGGTCCCGAATCGTTGCTCGCCGAGCGTTACTTCGCCACGCCCGGACTCACGCTCCATCAGGAGGCGGAGATCGGCATCGCGGGTTGGGACGTGACGCGACAAGTGCTGGTGCAGACCGCGGGTCTTCGATGGTCGGAGGAGATCGACCCGGTGCTGCTCGCGCTGATTGCCGGATGCGACGGATCGGTCCCGCTACGCGAGCAGGTCGCGGTGCTGGCCGCGGCGTACGGTGCGCCGGTCGAGCCGATGGCCGCGATGGCCGCCGTGCTGGTGCCGCACCTGATCGAGCGAGGGTTCATCGAGCCGGCCGGTGCGCCGGGCCGGGACGGCTCCACGACGCGTCCGGACGATCAGGCGTGAGGGCGGTCGTGCAGACCGTCGGCCGAGCGAGCGTGACGGTCGACGGCCAGATCATCAGCGCGATCGGTGGCGGCCTCCTAGTGCTCGTCGGCGTGACTCACACCGACACGGCGCAGACCGCCGAAGCGATGGCACGCAAGGTCCACGAGCTTCGGATCCTGGACGGCGAACGATCCGCCGCGGAGGTGGACGCGCCGATCCTGGTGGTGAGCCAGTTCACCCTCTACGCGGACACCAGCAAGGGTCGGCGGCCCGGTTGGAGCGCGGCGGCACCCGGTTCAATCGCGGAGCCACTCGTCGACGCCTTCGTACATTCCCTGGTCAGGCGCGGTGCGACGGTGCTGGCCGGCCGGTTCGGCGCCCGCATGCTCGTGGAGAGCGTGAACGTCGGCCCGCGGACCGTCATCGTTGATCTCTGATCGCGGCGATCTCTGAACGTGGCGATCTCTGATCGCGGCGTTCATCGCGATCTCCAACGGAGTTTTGGTATCCCCTGTCGCCTCACGGCCACTTCACGCGCCCGGGTTCACTCTGGCACCCAGAGATCGCCGCATCAGTGGCGAACCCGAGGAAGGCGGTTGACGGTGGCCATGCCATCAGCAGTTGCGAAGACGAGCACCGACGTCCGGACGGCGAGGACCAGCCGGAGCACGGCGAGCGTCGACCCGATCGACGTCGTCGAGCCCGACCTCGACGCCGAAGAGCCGGGCGCCACCACGGACATCGTGCGTGCCTACCTGAACGCGATCGGTCGCACGAAGCTGCTCACCGCCGAGCAGGAAGTCACCCTTGCCAAGCGGATCGAGGCCGGCCTCTACGCCGAGGACCTGTTGACTCGCGACGAACCGTTGCCGTCCGGCTATCGGGCCGACGAGCTCGAGATCATCGTCGCCGAGGGGCGCGCCGCCAAGAACCACTTGCTGGAAGCGAACCTGCGGCTGGTGGTCTCGCTAGCCAAGCGCTACACCGGCCGCGGCATGGCCTTCCTCGACCTCATCCAGGAAGGCAACCTCGGCCTGATCCGCGCGGTGGAGAAGTTCGACTACACCAAGGGCTACAAGTTCTCCACGTACGCCACCTGGTGGATCCGGCAA
>DASTMZ010000185.1:0-2905 GCA_035713725.1 Micromonosporaceae bacterium | reverse complement strand
CATCCGCTCGACAATGATGCGTTCGGCGTCGACGTGGCTGATCGTCGACAGCCACCGTACCGTCACGCCTTCGGCCTCCGCCTCGTCTAGCTCGACGGGGTGCGCCGGCATACGTTCCCGGTTCCGCCGGTACACGATGGTGGCGTCGGTAGCGCCGATTCGACGCGCGGTGCGGGCGGCGTCCATCGCCGTGTCGCCGCCGCCGTAGACGACGACGCGGCGACCAAGGAGCGGCGCCTGCTCGTCGGCGACGGAGTGGAGCATCGCGATCGCGTCGAGGATGCGAGCGGAGTCGCCGGCCGGGATCTGCGTACGCTTGCCGAGCTGTGCGCCGACCGCAAGAAACGCCGCGTCCCAGCCGCCGTCGCGCAACTCGGCGGCGAGGTCCTCGACGGGTGAGGCGAGTTCGATGGTGACGCCCATCGCGGCGATGCGGGCGATCTCGGCATCGACGATGTCGCGGGGTAGCCGGTAGCGGGGGATGCCGTAGGTGAGCATGCCGCCGGCGTGTGGTGCGGACTCCTTGACGACCACCGTGTGGCCGCGTCGCGCCAGCTGGTACGCCGCCGTCATGCCGGCCGGACCCGCGCCGACGACGAGCACGCGCCGTCCGGTGGCCGGCGCGACGGGCACGGTCCATCCGCGGCGCAGCGCCTCGTCGCCGAGGAACCGCTCAACCGAGTTGATGCCCACCGCCTCGTCCAGCTGCGCACGGTTGCATGAGGTCTGGCAGGGGTGGAAGCACACCCGCCCGATCACCGCCGGGAACGGGTTGACCGCCATGATGGCGCGCCAGGCGGTCTCGTAGTCACCCTCTTCGGCTTGGTAGAGCCACTTCTGCGGGTCCTCGCCGGCCGGGCACGCGGTGGCGCACGGCGGCCGATTGGAGACGTACACGGGAAGCTGAGTACGCCACGTTCCGGTCTTGTTCGCGAGGCTCGTACCGACGTCAAGCGTGATCGCGAAGGGCAGGTCGGTCGTCACGGCGCCACCTCCTCAAGCTCGTCGAGGAGTCCGTACTCGAGGATGTTATGGCGGGCGATCGCGTCGATCGCGTCCAACACGTCGGTGCGCGGCTCCGGCGTGAATAGGTGGGCGTAACGGCCCTGCGCGCGCAGATAGTCGGCGGTCGTCGCTCGGTGCCGGATCCTGGTGACCTCCGTGACGGAGCCGTCGCGGGCCTCGAACACCGGGAACAGCCCGCTCTGCGTGGCCAACCGGGCGACGCGAATGGTCTCGGCGGCGTCGGTGGCCCATCCCAGCGGACACGGCACGAGTACGTGCAGGTAGCGGGCGCCGTGGATACCCATCGCCGCAGTCACCTTCGCCTCCAGGTCGCGGAGATCAGCGACGGTGGCCGTGGCAACGTACGGGATCCCGTGGGCCATCGCGATGCGCGGCAGATCCTTTCCTTGCCCGAAGCGGTTGCCGAGGCTGTCGCCGGCGACTGGTGTGGTAGCGGTGCGAGCCCATGGTGGGGTTGCGGCGGAGCGTTGCACTCCGGTGTTCATGTACGCCTCGTTGTCGTAGCAGACAAACAGCACGTCGTCGCCGCGTTCGAACATGCCCGACAGGCAACCGATGCCGATGTCCACCGTGCCGCCGTCGCCGGCCTGCGCGACCACCCGGATGTTCGAACGACCCTGCGCGGACAGCGCCGCTGCGACGCCGGCGGCGACCGCGGCCGCGTTGCCGAACAGCGAATGCAGCCACGGCACCTGCCACGACGACTCCGGGTAAGGAGTGGAGAAGACCTCAAGACATCCGGTGGCGTTCACGACCATCATCTGTCCGTGGGTCGCGCGCGTGGCGGTGTCCAGCACCCACCGCGCGGCGAGCGCCTCGCCGCAGCCCTGGCACGCGCGATGACCGCAGGTGAGCGCGTTGGTGCGGCCGGGATCGGCCTGCACCGACGCGGACTCCGGGTCGAGCAGCCGGTTGCCGGCCGCCCAGCTACCGACCTGATAGAAGCGGGTACGTTCGACGGTCATCGCTTGCTCCCGACGGTGTCACGTTCTCGTATGTGGCGCAGGACGTTCTCGGCCGTCGGGCCGCTGTGCCGCACCGCGTCGGCGTGCGCGAGCTCCCGGGCAATCAGATCGGTATCGAGGTCCAGGAAGGTCATCGGCGCGAGCCGGCCCGCCGCCGCGTCGAGAATCAAGCCCCGTATTGCGGCACCCGTGACGGGCCGGCCACCAAGTCCGGCGATCGCGGTGTGGACGGGCACATTCGGCACGACGGCAGGCGCAAGGTCAGCCGTCACGATGCCACCGGCGCCGAGCGAGAAGGCGCGCTCCAGAACGACGACACGGTCGGCGTCGGCGAGCGCCGCCCGCAGCGCATCGAACGGGAACGGGCGGTACGCGACAAGCCCGAGAGCTCCGACGGCTTGGCCGTCGGCACGCAGCTCGTCGACGGTGTCGGCGAGAGTGCCGAGCGTCGAGCCGAGGGTGACGACGACCGTCCGCGCACCGTCGAGCCGGTATGGTTGGATCATGCCCGGCACGTCGCGGCCGAGAATCGCGCCGAGTTCGGCGGACAGCGGCGGAATCTCATCGAGCGCAGCCTGCATGCGGTGCTGTGCAAGGAATTTGACTTCGGTGAACGCTTCCGGCCCGACCATTGCGCCGATCGAGTAGGGCCGCGCGGGCGACAGCACTTGCCTCGGTGTGTACGCCGGCAAATAGCGGTCCGCCTGAGCCTGCTCGGGCACGTCGACGCGCTCGACGGCGTGCGTCAAGATGAATCCGTCCATGCACACCATCACCGGCACCGACAACTGTTCGGCGACGCGGAATGCGAGCAAGTGCAGATCGGCGGCGTGCTGGTTGTCGTACGCGTAGAGCTGGATCCAGCCGCTGTCGCGCTGCGACATCGAATCGGAGTGATCGTTCCAGATGTTGAT
>DASTMZ010000184.1:0-25610 GCA_035713725.1 Micromonosporaceae bacterium | reverse complement strand
GGCCTCGTCCACACCGGAGATGAAGCACTTCCGGCCGGTCAGCACCCAGTGTGTCCCGTCACGGCGCGCGGTGGTGCCGAGCCGATGGAAGTTCGATCCGGCCTCCGGCTCGGTGATCGCGAAGACGATCGTCGTCGTACCGTCCGCGAGGCCCGGCAGAAACCGCGCGCGTTGGTCGGGCGTGCCGTGCTTGGCGAGGATCGTGCCGGCGATCGCCGGTGACACCACGAGCAGCAGCAGCGGGCAGCCGGCGGCAGCAAGCTCCTCGCACACAATGGCCAGCTCGGTGATGCCGCCACCGCCACCGCCGTATTCGGTCGGGATGCTGACGCCGAGATAGCCGAGCTTGCCCGCGTCCGCCCACAACTCGGTCGCGTGCTCGCCCGACTTCGCCTTTGCCACGTAATACGAGTGGCCGTATTTCGCGCCCAACGTGGCGACCGCACTGCGTAGCGCGTTCTGTTCGGCAGTTTCGTCGATCGAGGTCATGAGGGGTGACCCTTCGGTCGATCTAGCGCTCCGACTGGTGCGCTGCGGGGCGGCGCGAGGAGGCGGCGCGCTCGCCGCGGGCGGCGGGTGACCGGCGACGGCCGGGTGCCGGTGTGGGTACCGCGTCGTCGGGTTTGATGACGGCGAGGATTGCGCCGGTGTCGACCTGTGCCCCGGCGGCGACCGGAAGCTCCGCCACCACGCCGGACGACGGTGCGTGGACGGGATGCTCGAGCTTCATCGCCTCGACGGTGAGCAGCAGGTCGCCGCTCGTGACACGTTGGCCGGGCGTGACGACCACGCGACCGACCGCGCCGGGCAGCGGTGCGACCAGCGAGCCCTCGGCGAGGTCCGGGCGCGGCTCAGGGAACCGCGGCAACTCGACGAGCGTGATCGAGCCCTCGGTCGAGTCCACATAGGACACGTGGCCGACGGTGTGCACGTCGAAGTCGACGCGAATGCCGGTCACGTCCAGGCTGACGCGCTCGGCCGTCGCGGCGACGACCTCGACCGGCGGTTCGGGTTCCGGCCCGGCGAGATCGAGGATGCCCGGCGCGCCCGCGCCGCTGCGCTCCGCGCGCCGCACCGACCACGCGGCAAGGTTGCCGGAGCGGTCGAACTGGTACGACACCTCGACCGAACCGCCCGGGCCCTGGTACCCGACAAGCTGCGGTACGCCTCCGACGTTGCGCCACCCGATCGGTACGCGCGGGCCGGCCGATGCCTCGTGGCGGGCGGCCGCGCCAGCGAGTGCCGCCGCAAGACACGACAACTTCGCGGACTCGGTGGACGACACGAGCGGCGCGAACACGTCGGGGTGGCGCTCCAGGAAACCGATGTCGATCTGGCCGGACCGGAACGACGTGTGACGCAGCACCTGTACGAGCAGGTCGCGGTTGGTCACCACGCCGTGGATGTGTGCGCGCGCGAGGGTCGAAGCGAGCAGTCGCGCGGCTTCCCCCCGAGTCGGTGCCCACGCGATGACCTTCGCGAGCAGCGGGTCGTAGTGCACGCCGACCTGAGTGCCGGTCTCGACGCCGGAATCCAGCCGAAGGCCTGGCGCGATCAACGGGCGGAACTCGCCCGAGATGCCGGGGATGTGGAACCGATGCAGCGTGCCGGTGGACGGCAACCACGCGTTCGACGGGTCCTCGGCGTAGAGGCGTGCCTCGATCGCGTGGCCGCGCAACGGCGGCGCGCCGTCGTAGGGGAGCACGCCACCCTCGGCGACCAGCAGTTGCAGCCGTACCAGGTCGAGCATGCCGACAACGCATTCGGTGACGCCGTGCTCCACCTGCAGTCGCGTATTCATCTCGAGGAAGAAGTAGTCGCCATTGGGCGCGACGATGAACTCGACGGTGCCCGCACCGACGTAGTCGATCGCACGAGCGACCGCGGTCGCCGCGTCGCACAGCTGGCCGCGCAGCTTCTGCGACACCATCGGCGACGGGGTCTCTTCGATGATCTTCTGGTGCCGGCGCTGGATAGAGCACTCACGCTCGCCGAACGTGACGACGTTGCCATCGCCGTCGGCCATCAGCTGCACCTCGATGTGCCGAGCGCGGTCGATATAAGGCTCACAGAACACCGTGCCGTCGCCGAACGCGGCGAGCGCCTCGTGGCTCGCCGACTCGAGCGCGTCCGGCAGCGCCGACGGGTCAAGCACGAAGCGCATGCCGCGGCCGCCACCGCCGGCCGACGCCTTGACCATCACCGGGAACGAGTCGACGTCCAACGGGTGCGTCCACGTCGGCAGCGTCGGCACGCCGGCCTGGGCAACACGCTTCTTCGCATCGAGCTTCGCACCCATCGCCGCGATGACCTTCGCGGGCGGCCCGATCCACGTCAGCCCGGCGGTGGCGACCGCGGCTGCGAAGTCCGCCCGCTCGGACAGGAATCCGTAGCCCGGGTGCACGGCGTCCGCGCCGGCCTTCCGGGCCGCGTTCACGATCAGATCGCCCCGCAGGTACGTCGCCGTCGGCGCGCTGCCGGGCAGCCGTACGGCGTAGTCCGCCTCGGACACGTAGGGCAGGTCGGCATCGGCGTCGGAGTAGACCGCCACCGTCTCGATGCCCATCGCGCGACACGTGGCGAAGATGCGGCGGGCGATCTCGCCACGGTTGGCGACCAGCAGCCTGCGGATCATCTCGAGAGCTCCTTAGAACCTGAATACACCGTAGGTGCGCGTGCCCTCAACCGGGCCACTGTGGATCGCGGACAGACAGATGCCGAGCACGGTACGCGTGTCTCGCGGGTCGATGACGCCATCGTCGTAAAGGCGACCGGAGAGGAATAGCGCGGCCGATTGCTCCTCGATCTGACTCGTCACGGCGAGCTTCATCGCCTCGTCCGAGTCGGCGTCGAAGTCGCGTCCGGCCGCGGTCGCCGCCTGCTTGCCGATGATCGACAGCACGCCGGCCAACTGCGGCCCGCCCATCACCGCGGATCTCGCATTCGGCCAGGCGAAGAGGAACCGTGGCTCGAAGGCACGCCCGCACATGCCGTAGTTCCCGGCGCCGTACGACGCCCCGATGTTGACGGTCAGGTGCGGGACATGCGAGTTCGCCACCGCGTTGATCATCTGTGCGCCGTGCTTGATGATGCCGTCCTGCTCGTACTTCGCCCCGACCATGTAGCCGGTGGTGTTCTGCAGGAATACGAGCGGGGTATCGGCCGCGTTTGCGAGCTGGATGAACTGCGCCGCCTTCTGGGACTCGGCGCTGAACAGCACGCCGCGCGAGTTCGCCAGTACGCCGATCGGGTAGCCGTGCAGTTGTGCCCACCCGGTCACCAGCGAGGTGCCGTAGAGCGGCTTGAACTCGTCGAAGTCGCTGCCGTCCACGACGCGCGCCACGACTTCGCGAGGGTCGAACGGGTTGCGCAGGTCGGCGCTCGGGATGCCGAGCAACTCGTCGGCGTCGTATTTCGGTTCCGGTGCGATGAGCGTGCGCGGGCCCGACCCGAGCTTCCGCCAGTTGAGTCGCGCCACCGTACGGCGCGCGAGGCGGATCGCGTCGCGCTCGTCGACGGCGAGGTAGTCCGCGAGACCGGACGTGGTCGCGTGCATCTCGGCGCCACCGAGCGACTCGTCGTCGGTGTCCTCACCGGTGGCCATCTTGACCAGCGGTGGACCGGCGAGATAGACGCTCGCCTGGTTCTTGACGAAGATCGTGTGGTCGGACATGCCCGGCAGATAGGCGCCGCCGGCAGTGGCGTTGCCGAACACCACCGCGATGGTGGGCAGGCGCTCGGAACTCGCGCGAGTGAGGTCGCGGAAGATCCGGCCGCCCGGAATGAAGATCTGTGCCTGCGTCGGCAGATCCGCGCCGCCCGACTCGACGAGGTTGATGACCGGCAGCCGGTTGGTCGCCGCGATTTGCGCGAGCCGGTTGCTCTTGCGCAGGGTGAACGGGTTCACGCTGCCGCCGCGGACGGTCGGATCGTTTGCGATGATCATGCATTCGACGCCCTCGACGATGCCGATGCCGCCGATCACGCTGGCGCCGATCGGGAAATCGGTGGCGAACGCGGCGACCGCGCACAGCTCGAGGAACGCCGTGTCCCGGTCGATGAGCAACTCGATGCGCTCACGAGGGAGCAGCCGGCCGCGGGACCGGTGGCGCGCGACGTACTTCTCGCCACCGCCGGCGCGCGCAGCGTCGAGTGCCTCTTCCAGCTCGGTCAGGCGCTCGAGCATCGCGGTGCGGTTCTCCGCGTACGACGGGGACTGCGGGTCGAGTGCGCTAGCAAGGATTGGCATGATCTCGTCCTTCGACGTGTCGGAGCATCGGCTGAACAACGCCGGGTGAGCGGGGGATGCGCGATGCGCGTCGAATGCCGGTGCCATCTGGCGTAACGAGTCGCCACCGGCGTCGACACGCCGGGCGCGAACCGGCATCGAATCGTGACGGTGCGGGCGCGCTCACTTCGGTCATGTCGGGCCTTCCGGCTCGATGCGTCGACTCGTCAACACCTGTGTGAGATGCCGATTCCAGCCGTGCAAGACGGCTCGGCGCCGCTGCGAATCGTCACTGAGAAGGTTGGCGACGCCGAGTCCGCGTACCAACTCGAGCGTCGCCTGGATGGCTTCGCGTACGTCGGGACGTGACACGTCCGCGTCGAGCAAACCGGCGGTCAGGCGGAATGCCTCGCGGCCGATCTTTGCCTCGAGCGGACCGAGCGCGGAGCGGAGCGCGTGGTCGGTCCGAGCGGCCACCCAGACCTCGAGCGCCGCCTCGAACAGGGGGCCGGTGAACGAGGCGGCGAGCAGATCCACGACTCCTTCGACCCGAGTGCCCGACCGTGCCGGCCAGCGCGCCGCCTCGGAACGGATCTCCTCCGAGCGCCGCTCGGTGAGGTGCTCGACGGCGGCGAGGACGAGCGCGTTCTTCGTCGGGTAGTGATGCACTTGGGCACCGCGCGACACGCCAGCGGTGCCGGCCACGGTGGTCGTCGTGGTGCCGGACCACCCGTACTCGATCAGGCAGGTGACCGTGGCGTCGAGCAGCCGACGCTGGGTCGCGCGGCTGCGCTCCTGCTGGGTACGGGTTGCCAGGCCCGATGTCGCCACTCGTCGAGGGTGACCCGTACAAAACAAACAGTCAAGCCTGCATGTTTTGTCGGCGTGTCGCTCACGCGACCAAGATCACCGCAACTTTCACCGCAGTCGGCGCTAACAAGCGCGCCTTAGGCACGACCGCGGTGCGGATACCGCGATCATGGAGTCGGTCAGACGCGAGCGCGCCGAGCCAGTCGCTCGGGGTCGAGCACGATCACGCTCTTGCCGTCGAGCCGCAGCCAACCACGGGATGCGAAGTCGGCAAGTGCCTTGTTCACCGTCTCGCGCGACGCGCCGACGAGCTGAGCCAGCTCCTCCTGAGTCAGATCGTGGGTAACGCGCAGGACGCCACCGTCGCGGGAGCCGAAGCGGCCCGCCATCTGCAAGAGGTTCTTGGCGACGCGCCCCGGCACGTCCGTGAAGATCAGGTCGGCGAGCGCATCGTTCGTCCGGCGCAGGCGGCGCGCGAGCACGCGCAGCAACTGCTCGGCGATCTCCGGACGATTCGTGAGCCACGGCCGCAGCGCCTGCTTGCGTAGGCGAGCCACACGGGTGTCCGTGACGGCGGTGGCCGTTGCCGTCCGCGGGCCGGGATCGAATAGCGACAGCTCACCGAGCATGTCGGACGGTCCCATCAACGCGATGAGGTTCTGGCGGCCGTCCGCGGCGCGGCGACCCAACTTGATCTTGCCGCTAAGCACGATATACAGGCTGTCTCCGGGTTCGCCTTCGTTGAAGACGACGTCGCCCTTGCGGACCTCGATGATCTCCATGTCCTTGGCGAGAACCTCTGACGCATCTGGGTCGACGCCCTGGAAAATGCCGCTCCGGGCCAGCACTTCATCCATCGCGCACCCTCTCCTATATATCGCCGCTGAGTCAGTCTAGGCACACGGCGATCCGTGACGTAGACCACCCAGACAACCCACCCGGACCCCGCGCGCATTCCCCGACGCACACCGTACGGAGTGGACCGGGCACGATATCTGGCGTGGACATGACAGTCGTGGAACGCATTGACGCCGGCTTGCGAATCCCGGTGCTCGTGTGGCGCATGGCCGCGCCGGAGCTCGCGATCTCGTCCGGGCCACTCGGTGGCGGCCTCGGCCTGCGCACCTGGGCGCTCAACGCCACCGTACCCATGGATTATCGACGCACGGACCCGGACGTCCATCTCGCGGAGATCGCCGCGGACCTCGACCTTGTCGAACCGGGCGTGGCCATGATGACGGGCGTCGATGTGCGCGAGCACCTGGTGCGGCGCGACACCGGCGTGGCGGCCGTCGTCACCGTCGGACTCGGCGCGCCCACGTGGGCGGCGGCTGGGCAGGGCCAACCGGTCCGGTGCGCGCCAGGCACGATCAATTGCCTGGTACGGGTGCCGGTCCGCCTGTCCGACGCGGCGCTCGTGAACGCCGTTGCGACGGTCGCCGAGGCCAAGGCACAGGCGCTATGGGAGCTGGGCGTCGAGGCCACCGGTACGGCAACCGACGCGACCTGTGTGACCTGCCTGGCGAACGGACCGATCGAGGCGTACGGCGGACCGCGCTCGACATGGGGCGCTCGGATCGCACGCGTCGTGCACGAAGCGGTGCGCGACGGAGGCCGCGCGTGGCTCGATGCCGGACGGTCGTGGTCCGACTCGGTCGCCGCGCCCGGCTCGGTCTTCGGTCGTAGCGGGGACGTAGGCTCGCCTGCGTGACGAAGACGGCGACGGCTGCCACGACGAGCCGGCCCAAGGCGATCCGCGCATTCAACGCAACCAACGAGACGACGCTGAGCCGCACGCGCCGGGCCCGCAAGATGGCGCGCGAGTTGGCGTTGACACATCCGGACGCACACTGCGAGCTGGACTTCACGAGCCCGCTCGAGCTGCTCGTAGCGACGATCCTGTCGGCGCAGTCGACCGACAAGATGATCAACCAGACCACGCCGAAGGTGTTCGCGAAATACCGGACGGCGGCCGACTACGCCGCGGCGGATCGTGCGGAACTCGAGGAGATACTGAAGCCGACCGGCTTCTTCCGGAACAAGGCGAAGTCGTTGATGAGCCTCGGCGAGGCTCTCGTCGCGCGCTACGACGGCGAGGTCCCGGCCAAGCTCGCCGACCTTGACTCGTTGCCCGGAGTCGGACGGAAGACCGCTAACGTCGTGCTCGGCAACGCATTCGGCATCCCGGGCATCACCGTCGACACGCACTTCCAGCGGCTCGTGCGGCGCTTTGCGTGGACCACCGAGCATGACCCGGTGAAGATCGAGCACGCCGTCGGCGCGCTGATCGAGAAGCGTGACTGGACGATGCTGTCCCATCGAGTGATCTTCCACGGGCGGCGGGTCTGCCACGCGCGGCGGCCGGCGTGCGGCGCATGTACGTTGGCCGCCATGTGCCCGTCCTACGGCACCGGTCCCACCGATCCGTCGGTTGCCGTGAAGCTGCTGAAGGGCCCGCGAGTCGCGGAGCTCGCGGCACGGGCCGGCGTCGAGACGTGATTCGCAAACGCGCCGCGGTCACGAGCCTTGCGTTCGTGGCCGCCGCGATGCTGATCGTCGGCGGGACCGCGGCGTGTTCGTCCTCCGGCACCCCCGCCCGAGTAACGGGGACGTGCCTCTCGTCGAGCGCACCCGCCGCGTCCGCTGCGGCCCCAGCGGTGACGAGCGGCGCTCAGCCGCCAACCGCGACCAGCACGCCCGCCGTCACCAGCGCACCGACGGCGACCGACGCGCCGACCGTCACCGGCGTGCGGGCTGGTCTGCGGATCCCCGCGCAGCCGGTCGACTGTTTCGACGGCAGCGGCACGGTCCGCCTCGACGTGCTCACCAAGCCCGCGGTCGTCAACCTGTGGGCGTCATATTGCTTGCCTTGTCACGCCGAGCTGCCGAACGTCGAGGCGTTTGCGAAGGCGGCCGGCACATCGGTCACGGTGGTCGGCGTGGACACCGCGGACGAGCGGAACGCGGCCCGCTCAGTGGTGGCCGACCTTGGGCTGACGTACCCGATGGTGTTCGACCCCGGTCAGCACATCTACCAGGCGACGGCGGGTCGCGGGCTGCCGGCCACGCTGTTCGTCGCGCCGGGCGGGGTCGTCCGCTACGTGTACGAGAGCGGGACCATCCTCGACACCGCCCACCTCGAGGCGCTCGCCGCCCAGTACCTGGGCGTGACGGTGCACGGATGACCGGCGCGCTGCCCGCGTGGTGGGGCTCGCTGCTGGAACGCGTCCACGCGGCACGTTCCGAAGACTTCAGCCGGCTCGTCGCACCCGACGAGGGCGGCCGGCCGAGTGCCGTGTTGATCCTGCTCGCCGACGATCGAGCAAGCGGTCCCGACGTGCTGTTGCTGCAGCGGGCCGCCGACATGCGCAATCACGCCGGGCAGCCGGCATTCCCGGGAGGCGGAGTCGATCCGTCCGACAAGGACGCGGTTGCCACCGCACTGCGTGAGGCGAACGAGGAGGTTGGGCTCGATCCAACGACCGTCGACGTGCAAGCTACGTTGCCGGTGCTCTGGATCCCGGTCAGCGGTTACGTGGTGACGCCGGTCCTCGCATGGTGGCGCGCGCCACATCCGGTCGCGCCCGCCGATCCGCGCGAGGTGGAGCTTGTCGCGCGCGTACCGGTCGCGCACCTTGCCGACCCGGCAAACCGGCTGCGGCTGCGGCACCGCAGTGGGTGGATCGGCCCGGCGTTTCGCACCGAGAACATGCTGGTCTGGGGTTTTACCGCCGGGATCCTGACGATCCTTCTCGAGATGGGTGGGTGGGCGCGACCGTGGGACACCACTGCGCCACCGGAGGATCTGCCCGTCACGGGTAACTGACCGACCACATGCGGCATCGATGCGGTGCCCCCTGGTCACCGCTCGTGCACAGCCACTTGCGTGCAACGACCCGTACCCTGGATCCGTGCCTGGGACAGTGCTCGACCTCGTGCTGATCTTGCTAATGATCGTCTTCGCGATCAACGGCTATCGTCAGGGATTCGTGGTCGGGCTGCTGTCCTTCATCGGTTTCTTCGGTGGCGCGGCCATCGGACTCCAGCTCGGGCCGCTGATCGGCGGTCTGTTCCACAGCGAGTCGGCGCGCGTCATCGTGACGCTCATCGTGGTCTTCGGCATCGCGCTCGCCGGCCAGGGCCTGGCCAACTGGCTCGGATTCCGGATCCGACGGAACATCCACAATCGCACTGGGCAGACGCTCGACGACATCGGTGGCGCGTTCGTGTCGGTGATCGCCCTGCTCGTCGTGGTGTGGCTGGTCGCCGCTCCGCTCGCGTCGTCGCCAATGGCCGGTCTCTCGCGTGCCATCCGGACGAGTTCGGTGCTGCGCGGTGTGAACGACGTCATGCCGCAGGCCGCACAGGCGCTGTCCAACGAGTTGCGGAGCACGGTTGACACCAGCGGCTTCCCGGATGTGTTCGGTGGCCTGGTGCCGACCACCGTGCGGCAGGTGCCGGCGCCGGACTCGGCGCTGCGAAACTCGGCGGTCGTCCGCCGTGCCGAGCAGTCGGTCGTGAAGATCGAAGGCAGTGCACCGAGTTGCAATCGGCGGATCGAGGGTTCCGGCTTCGTGTTCGCGCCCGATCACGTGCTCACCAACGCGCATGTCGTGGCCGGAACGCGGCGGACCCAGGTGCTCGTCGGCGGGCAGGGCCGCGGGCTGGCCGGAACCGTGGTCCTCTACGACCCGGAGCGCGATCTCGCCGTGATCGACGTACCCGGCCTGGACTCGCCCGTACTCCCCATCTCGGACGTACGAGCGGCCACCGACGCGGATGCGATCGTGCTCGGCTTCCCGCTCGACGGCGGCTACAACGCGCAGCCCGCCCGGGTTCGCGACGTCGGGCTGATCCGCGGCCCGGACATCTACGACGACCGGTTTGTCACGCGCGACATCTACACGATTCGGGGTCTCGTGCAGTCCGGGAACTCCGGTGGGCCGCTCATGTCGACCGGCGGCGACGTGCTGGGAGTGGTATTCGCGGCGGCCGCCGACGATTCGCAGACCGGCTTCGCGCTGACTGCCGAGGAGGCCGCGCCGGTGATCTCGGCCGGGCGTAATGCAACGAGTCGCGTGTCGACCGGCGCCTGCACCGACTAGCGCGCGTGCGGCCGCGGCGGAACCCTACTCGGACGGTGGGCTGAACGCGACCTGGATCAGCCGCGCGCCATCGCGCCGGTTCACCAGGGTGCCCCGACCGGGCGGCATCGGCTGCGGGCGTACTTGGCCGAGGATGACGCCCTCCTCGCGGTCACCGGACATGATGAGGCCGGGCGTCGCGAGCTCCTTCATCCGCGCCAGCGTCGGCTCGAACATCGCGCGCACCGCACCGCCGGACCGCCGCGCGACCACCAGATGCAGTCCAACGTCACGGGCCTGCGGCAAATAATCGAGCAGCGGCGTCAGCGGGTTGGCGGCGCCGGACGCGATCAGGTCATAGTCGTCGACAAGCACGAAGCACTCCGGACCGGACCACCACGAGCGCGTACGCAATTGCGCCGGCGTGACGTCCGGTCCGGGCAGGCGATCGGCCATATACGCGGCGACCGACTCCATCAGTTCGGTCGCCTGCCCGCTCGACGTCGCGTAGCCGATCAGGTGGTCGGCCTCGATCTCACCGAGCATGCTCCGGCGGTAGTCGAGCACGAGGAAGCGAGCCTGCTCGGGGCGGAACCGGTGGGTAAGCGACAGCGCAAGTGAGCGCAGGAACGCCGACTTGCCGCTGCCACTGTCGCCGAACACCAGGAAATGCGGGTCGGTGGCGAAGTCGAGGCTCACCGGCCGCAGATCGGTCTCGCTGAGGCCGATCGGTAGCGTCAGCGCCGCGGGCCGCACCGGGCCGTCGTCGGTCGGGCCGACGGCGATTTGCTCGTACGCGACGATGGCCGGCAACTCGCGCACCGGTGGCGCTCCCGGCCCGCGCCACGCCGCTCGGACCGCGGCGACGAGGTCGTCCGTCGACAGGCCGGCGATGGTCGGGGACGCGGCCAGGAAGTGCAGCCCGTCCGTCGTGATGCCTCGTCCGGGCGCGCGCTCGGGCACGTCGTTTGCGAACTTCCGGGAGATCTGCGAGTCGGTCGGATCGCCGAGACGCAGCTCGAGGCGTGAGCCGAGGAGGTCACGTAGTGCCGGTCGAATGTCTGTCCACCGCCCAGCGGTGATGACCACGTGGACGCCGTAGGACAGGCCGCGAGTCGCGATGTCGGTGATGACCGCTTCGAGGTCGTCATATTCCGCGCGGACCGTCGACCATCCGTCGATGATCAGGAACACGTCGCCGTACGCGTCGGGCGCGGGTTCGGCGGTGGCTTCGGGCATGGAGACGCCGTGACGAGCGGGCGCGCCAGCCTGGGTCGCCGCCGGGCCGTGCCTCGCCGCGCCGGCATGTGTCGCCGTGTCTTGTGCCGAGGCCGCATCTTGTGCCGGTGCCGCATCTTGTGCCGAGGCGATGCGGCGCTGCCTGAGCTGCGCGAAGGATTCGACGCCCGCCGACGCGAACGCGCGCTCCCGATCGGCGAGGACGGTCGCCACCTCGCCGACGGTGCGCCGGACGGCGTCGACCGCGAGACGACCGGCGACCGCGCCGACATGGGGTACGTCCCGCATCGTGCCGAGCCCACCGCCACCGAAGTCCAAGCAGTAACACGTCACCTCGCGCGGGGTGTGAGTGAGTGCCAGGCTCGCGATCAACGTCCGGACGATCGTAGACTTGCCGGCCTGCGGGCCGCCGACGATCGCGACATGTCCGGCCGCCGAGCCGAGTTCCAAGAACAGCGGGTCACGACGTTGGTCGAACGGTCGGTCAATCAACGCAACTGGCACGCGGAGACCGCCACGTCGCGCCGGTTCCAGGACGGTCATCCCGCGTGACGAATCCGATCCGACCGGGCCGAGCAACTCGTCGAGATGTGCGTGCTCGGCCAGCGGCGGGAGCCAGACCTGGTGCGCCGGCGTACCCGCACCGTGCAGCGCGTCGGCGACGAGGTCGAGCAAGCTCGGCCCGGTTGCCGCGCCAACCCGGAACGTGGCAGCCGTCGGTCCGTCGTGTGTTTGGGCGCCACCGGACCCGACAGCGTCGAGCGCGTCGCCGGCACGCGGCGCCGGTACGGTCAGCGGCGCGGCCGTGAACGGCAACACCTGCCACGGCACGTGAGTCTCCACCTCGGGATCCAGCGGGCCGGTTGTCGACTCGTACGGGCCGGAGACGTACGCTGCCCGGAAGCGCACCAAGGGATCCGTGGCGAACTTGAGGTAGCCGTGCCCCGGTGCGCGCGGCAACTCATACGCATCCGGCACACCGAGCACGGTGCGCGACTCCATCGCCGAGAAGGTACGCAGACCGATCCGGTAGGACAGGTGCGTGTCGAGCCCGCGCAGTCGCCCTTCTTCCAGGCGCTGGGACGCGAGCAACAGGTGGACGCCAAGCGACCGGCCGAGTCGACCGATCGCCACGAACAGATCGATGAACTCGGGTTTGGCCGACAGCAGCTCGGAGAACTCGTCGCAGACGATGAGCAGGACCGGCAGCGGCGGGAACGGCGCACCGGCGGCGCGCGCTCGCTCGTAGTCGCGCAATGACGCAAGGTTGCCGGCCTGGCGGAGCAGGTTCTGGCGGCGTACCAGTTCGCCGTTTAACGCATCGGTCATGCGATCGACGAGGACGAGTTCGTCGGCCAGGTTCGTGATAACGGCCGCGGTGTGTGGCAGGCGGTCCAACGACGCGAACGTGGCACCGCCCTTGAAGTCGATCAGGACGAAGTTCAGCGTCTCCGAGTCGTGCGTCGCGGCCAAGCCAAGCACGAGCGTGCGCAGCAGCTCCGACTTGCCGGCACCGGTCGCGCCGATCAGCAAGCCGTGCGGGCCCATGCCGTCCTGTGCCGCTTCCTTGAGGTCCAACACCACCGGCGCGCCGTCGGCGCCGATGCCGATCGGGACGCGGAGGCGATCCCGTGGCGGCCGCGGCGCCCACGCCGTGGCCAGGTCGATCTTCGCCGGGTCGCCGATGCCGAGCAGATCCGCCAGGGCGACGTCGAGAATGGTCGACGCCTGGTCGGCAGTCGCGGACACGCTACGTCCGCTCGTTCCGGCGTCGCCGATCAGGCGCCGCGGCGACAGCTGGCGGGCAAGCGCCTCGGCCGAAGCCAAACTCAACGCGTCGGCGGCACCGACCTCGGTGTCGCCGGCCCGGAGGACACCGTGGTCGTCGACGGTCAGCGCGATCGCCGTCTCGCTCGGCAAGCGCGGCGCCGCGTTGTCCAGGTCGATGACGCAAACACCAGCGAGCCCGCCTGCGCTGAGCAGATGTTCGCTCCCGGTTGGGTCGCCACCGTCGAGCACCACGACAATCGTTGGACCGCCGACCGCGGCCGCACCCGCATTCGCCGTCGAGGCCAACCCGAGCGGACCGACGCCGAGGGACGATCCAGCCCGCGCGCCGGGAATGACGCCGGGCACGAACCCGCCGGACCGGCTCGATCCGCTGTCGAATCCGCCCGCGGCGCTGCCCGGCGCACCAAGCCCCGCACTCTCTGACGCCGAACCGAATCCGCCACCGGTCCCGAAGCCGCCGCCAGTCGCGTAGCTGGTCGGGGTCCCGAAGCCGCTGTTCGCACCGAGTCCGCCCGCGGTGGCGCCGAACGCGCCAACGGTTGCGACGCCGAAGCTCGCGCCGTCCGGTGCGGCCGTCACCCGCGGTCGACCCGCGACCAGCGGGCCGAGCAGCGCCTCGAGGTCGGCCACCCGGCCGGTGACTAGTCGGGTCGGTCCCAGCGCGTCCCGGCGACTCGGGTGACCTGCGTGCGGCAGCCACTTGAGGTAATCCCAGTCAGCCCAGCGATCCGCGCCGACGCAGGCTGCGACGATCAGGTCCGGCGGTGCGTGGAACACCGACAGCTGCGCGAGCATGGCGCGGACCAGGGCACGACCGCCTGGCGATCCGTCCACGTGCACACGAGGAAAGCTGTGCAACGCGACCGAGACGGGCAGGTCGGGCACGACCGCGTAGGTCGCGAGGAAGGCCCGCAACGCCGCGGCGCTGATCGGTTCGACTTCATCGGTACCGTTGGCCGCCGGCGGTACGAGGGCGGTGGCGAGTTCCTGCCGGCCGGTGCCGACGCGTACCACAGCGAAGTCCGCGTCGGAGGGCCGCCGCTCCCACAGGCGGAAACTGTCCACTGCCGACCACAAGTCACGGGGCGCTGGATGGCGATAGCTCAACGCGGTGCGCTGCGCTCGAGCGCTTTGCCGGACCCGTGCCCGCAGCGCGCGCAGCTGGCGCAGATAGTCGGTGCGGGCCACGGCGAGATCGGCTCGCTTCTGCCGACCCGCGACGCCGCCGCCGAACGACGTGGCAAGCATGCCCAACGACGAAATGCCGAACACGCCGCCGATCACGTACGAATAGGTGCCACCCTGTCGCCCGGCGAACAGCAGCGCGGTGGCGAGCGTCCCGGTCAGCATTGGCACGGCCATCGCGACCTGGCTCCAGCGCGACGCGGGTGGTGGTGGCAACGACGGTGGCGTCGGGATGACCAGATCACCGGTGGGCAGCGGCGGAGCGGGCCGCCGCGCGGCGCGGCGGACCGCGACCATGCCCGTGGCGGCTCCCACTCCGACGATGCTAGGCGGTCCGTCACCGTCGCGGGCAGCCCCATTGTCCGTTGTGGATAAATACAGCTCGGGGCTTTCGGCCATCGGTGGGTCGTGATAGGCAAGTGGCCGTGGCAGCCGCCCGCACGGATCTCGTCCGCGTCACCGTGGAGACCCCGGATCGACGCGTCGACGTGGCGCTGCCCGATCGCGTACCGGTCGCGACATTGCTTCCGGCGCTGCTCGCCGCCGGCGGAGACGAGCTGGCCGACCGTGGCGCGCTGCACGCCGGCTGGGTGCTGCGAGGCACCACGGGCACGCCGATCGACACCGGTCAGGGGCTGGCGGATCAGGGCGTACGAGACGGCGACGTGCTGTGTCTTGGGTACGCCGACGAGAGCTGGCCGGAGCTCGACTACGACGACGCGGTCGAGGTGATCGCGCTCGGTGCGAGTCGCCGCGGCCGCCGCTGGGACGGTCGGGCGACCCGAGTGGCGGCGATCGTGGCCGCCGTGGTCCTCTACGCGGCCGCAATCGTCGCGATCGCAAGCGCCGGTCCACCGTGGACCGTCCCGACGGTCGCCGCTTTCGCCTTCGGCGCGCTGCTGATCGCCGCGGCGGTGGTGGCCGCTCGGGCGTATCGGGACGTCGGCGTGGGTACGCTGCTCGGCGCGCTGGCACTGCCGTACGCGTTCCTGGGCGGCGCGCTCGCCGGCAGCTCGTTGGCGGGCTCCGCCGGCTCGTTAGCGGGCTCCACACGCTCCCTCGCGGGCGGAGCCCACGAACCGCTCGCCTCGCTCGCGAACACTCCGGCCGAGTTGGCGGTCGGCAGCGTCGTGGTGATCGTCTTCGCGATCGCGGCAGTCCTTGGTGTCGGTCGCGTTCGGCCGGCGTTCGTGGCTGCCGGGGTGGCGGGGCTTGGCGGGCTCGTTGACGCGGTTGTCGGGCTGTCCGCAACTCCGGTTCGCGCGGCCGCCGTCGTGCTGGGCATCCTCGTGCTCTTCGCCGGATTGGTGCCATCGCTCGCCGCGCGTCTGGGCGGGCTGCCCCGACCGCGCGTCGCCGCGTCGTCGACGCCTGGTTCGGCGCTGACCGGTGCGGATCCGTACGAGGCGACGGACGGCCCGGCGCGCAGGGCGCGGTCCGGCCCAGTCGACACCGGTGCGCTGTTCGCGGCCGTGTCACGAACCGACGACATGCTGACCGGTCTCCTGATCGGGGTGGCGATCGCCGCGGCCGCCGCCGCAGTGGTGCTCGCTGTCGGTGGCGGGTGGCCCGGTCGCCTATTGCTGCTCGCTGCCGCCGGTGCGTTCGCGCTCCGCGGCCGGATGTACGCGGCACTTCGGCACCGAGCAGTCGTCCTCGTGACCGCCGGCCTCGTCGCGGCCCCGCTCGTTGGTGTCGGCATTTTTGCGGGCGCAGCCGCGTTGCCACTGGCCGCGGTGCTCGGCGTCGCCGGACTGATCACCATCGGCATCGGCGCGGCCAACACGGACGAGGAGCGGGCGCCGTCCCTAGGTCGGCTCGCGGATCTCGCGGAATTGGTCTCGCTCGCCGCGATCGTGCCGCTGGTCTGCGTTGTCCTGGGCCTATACGCACGGCTCCGCGGACTCCACCTCTAACTCGCGCGCGGATAACTCGCCCGCGCGGATAAGTAGCTGCTATTCCTCCGGGCTTGACGATGTGACCGGTCGTGCGCTCGGCGCGACGCCGGGATCGTGGTAGTCGCCGGCCGCCACGGCTCGTACGTATCGGTCCCGCGACCGATCCACCTCCGCCTCGGCCTCGACGCGCCCGACCCAGCTAGCGCCCTCGACGCTCTTGCCCGGCTCGAGATCCTTGTAGACCTCGAAGAAATGCTGGATCTCGAGCCGATCGAACGCGCCAACATCATCGATGTCGTGGAGATGCTCAAGCCGCGGATCTTCGGCCGGCACGCACAGCAGCTTGTCGTCGCCGCCCTTCTCGTCGGTCATCCGGAACATGCCGATTGTCCGGCAGCGGATCAGGCAACCCGGAAAGGTCGGCTCCTGAACGAGCACGAGCGCGTCGAGCGGATCACCGTCCTCGCCCAGCGTGCCCTCGATGAACCCGTAGTCGGCCGGATACTGCGTCGACGTGAACAGCGTGCGATCTAGCCGGATTCGCCCCGTTGCGTGATCCACTTCGTACTTGTTGCGATGACCCTTCGGGATCTCAACCGTGACGTCGAAATCCATGCTCGCACCGTTCCTGTCCGTCGAGTTGACCAAGCATCGAGCTGCGTCGGCTAGTGTCGCGTTGCAACAGCAGCCCGGCCGGAGGGAGTGCGCCGTGGTAAGGCACCATTCACACTACGGCGCACAGCAAGATCAAGTCTGGGGTTCCATGCGTGTCTGATCAAGGGACGGACTCGACCGCGACGGCCGAGCCGACGGGGGCCGACGAGACTGCATCGGATTCGAACGCGTCCGGGCAGGTCAACGATCCGGTAAGCGACGCGACGGACACCGACGCGCCGGCCGCGTCGGCGAGCTCGGCCGCGGACGTTGGCGATTCCACGGGTACGCCGACGACGGGATCGACTCCTTCGGCGACCACGTCAGCCGACGATGACGAGACAGCGCCACCGAAGCCGTCCGGGCCGCGGCTGCAACCGGTCCGTCCGACGGTGCACAGTGGGCGTGCGACGGTGCAACCCGTACGCCCGTCCCGACCCGAGGCGCCTGGCGCGGATTCGGAGCCCGGCCGCTCGCACACCCCGCCGCCAATCTCACCCGCCCCGACCGCGGCCATGCCGCCGGACAGCGCACCAGGTAGCACCGCTCCGCCATCGTCGGCACACCCATTGCGCGCAGCGGCACCCGAGTCCACCGAGGGCGAGGTTGCCGGATTCCCACCGGCGACCGGAGCGCCGAGCGCCGGAGTGTGGCGCATCTCGGGTACGACGCCGACGACGTACCCGTCCGGGAAGGACCAGACGCCGGGCGCGCCGGCCGCGGAGCCCACGACGGCCGGCGGCACGCCAATCGCGCCGAAGGCATCGACCGAGGCCCCGAAGAAGTCTGCGCCGCTACGACCGGTGACGTCGGTGCCGGGTGTATCGGCTCGCGCTCGGGTCACCACGCCGACACCGGAGGAGATCGCCGCCAAGGAGGCCGAGCGCCGGGCCGAGGCCGACCGCCGAGAGGCAGAACGTCACGCCGAGGCCGAGCGTAGAGAGGCCGAACGTCGAGAGGCAGCACGTCGGATCGAGGCCGAGCGTCAGGCGGAGGCTCAACGGCGTGCCGAGGCGGACCGACTCGCGCGCGACGAGGCGATGCGCGAGCACGCCGCCCGAGTCGCCGCCGAGGAGCGTGCCGCGCAGGCCGCCCGGATCGAGGCCACCCAGATTCGCGCCGCGCAGATCGAGGCCGCCCGGGCCGAGGCAGCGCGCGTCGAGTCCGAGCGTGATCGTGCCGCCCGCGCGAGAGCACGAGCAGAAGCGCAGCGGCGCGCCGATATCGACGATGTCGACGCGACGGCGGGCCGCCTCGATGATCGTCGCGCGGGGTCGCCGACGGACGTCACCGGACGGATTCCCGCGGTTGGACGCGCGGTTGGCAAGGCGGCCTCCCGACCCGACGTACCAGCGGATGTCCGCACGCCGCAGCGCGACGCGGCGCCGTCACCCGCGGGTACCCGTCGCATCTCATGGTTGCGCGGGCGCCGCGCTCGCCGGACGGTCCTGGCCGCGGCGGTGGTCGCGGTGTTGGGGACGGCGACCGGAGTGACCATCGCGGTCGCGACATCGGGCAGTCCGACGCGGCCCAACGTCGCACCGGCCGAGCGCGTGGCACCCGTCGGGCCGGTGCTCAGCGCGCTCGGCACATCCGCGCCGATGCCAACCAAGGCCGGCCTGAGCGCGGCGCTCGCCGGTGTGGTCAAGGACAAACGACTCGGGCCGCACGTCACCATCGCGGTGCGCGACCTCGCCACCGGAACGTTGCTCTACGGCCAGGATGCGTCGAGCCCCACCGTTCCCGCGTCGTCCATGAAGCTCGCCACCGCGGCCGCGCTCCTGTCCTTGCGCGGCACCGACTACCGGATCACGACTCGCGTCGTCACCGGAACGCATCCCGGCGAAGTGGTGTTGATCGGTGGCGGTGACCCGACGCTCGCGGCCGGCGCCAAGGCGACGTACCCGGGATCGGGCCGCCTCGACGTGCTGGCCGACCAGGTCAAGCGCGCGCTCGGCGGGGTCCGTCCGACGAAGGTCATCCTCGACACGTCGCTGTTCGGCGGGCCCGCGTCCGGTCCGGGTTGGCAGACCGCCGACGACAACAGCACATACGTGCACCCGATCTACGCGTTGACCACCGACGGCGGCCGGGTCAATCCGACCAAGACCGGCAATAGCCAGCGCTACCCGAACAGCGCGCTGGCGGCCGGCCAGATCTTTGCAAGGGATCTCGGCCTGCCGACCTCCGCGGTCTCGTTCGGCCGCGCGCCGTCGGCGCCCGCAAACCCGCCGGCGGCCGGATCCGCGTCGGCCGCGACGCCCGGCGGCACGCTCGCTTCCGTGCAGTCCGCGCCGCTCGCCGAGATCCTCGACACGATGCTCCAGAACAGCGACAACGTCGTGGCCGAGTTCATGGCTCGGCAGGTCGCGATCGCGATGGGCCGGCCGGCGAGCTTCGCCGGCGCGTCGGCCGCGGTCACCGCCGAGCTTGCCAAGCTGGGCATGCCGATGGCCGGCGTGCACATCGTCGATGGCAGCGGCGTCTCACATCTCAATCGTCTGACGCCCGCCCTGCTGACCGCGCTGCTGAGCTATGCCGCGCAGCCGAGTCACGCGCGGCTGCACGCGTTGTACTCGGGCCTGCCGGTGGCCGGCTGGAGCGGAACGCTCAAGGGCCGCTACGTATCCCAGGCGTCCAACCAGGCGGCCGGTGTGTTGCGCGCGAAGACCGGAACACTGGACGGCGTCAGTGCGCTGGCCGGCACGGTTGTGGACACCTCCGGCCGCGCGCTCTCGTTTGCCGTCATGGTCGACAAGGTGCCCGGCGGACTCGATGCGCCGGCCGCTGAGGACGCGATCGGCATCGTGCTCTATCGATGCGGCTGCGGCGGCTGATCCCGGCGCGCTGACACTGCACGGTGCACCGACCGCGTACGCAATCAGCGGCCAGGCGATTAGCGGTGCGGAGTCCGGGTACGGTTGACCGCATGGCGCAATTCGTGGACTGGGATCTCGCGGCCGCGACGGCGAAGGCGCTCGGCAAGGGCGGCCCGGAGATCAGCTTGGCCGAGGCCACCGAGGTGGTCGCGGAGCTGCGGGGTCTGATCGACGAAGCGGCCGGCCACGTCAACGAGTTCGCTCGGCTGACGCCGAAGGTCGCGCATCATCCGGTGAAGGTGGTGGACCGGGGCGACTGGGCGGCCGTCAACGTCGAGGGCCTCAAGACAGTGATCACGCCGATCGCCGACCGGCTCACCGGCGGCCGCGAGCTGAACGGCATCTCCGCGATGATCGGGCCGCGTCTGACTGGGGTACAGGCCGGCACCGTGCTGGCGTACCTGTCCGGTCGGGTACTCGGACAGTTCGAGGTGTTTTCCACCGATCCGGGCGAACTGATGCTGGTAGCTCCGAACATCGTGGAAGCGGAGCGCAAGCTCGAAGCGGTGCCGCACGACTTCCGGCTATGGGTGTGTTTGCACGAAGTCACGCACCGGTCGCAGTTCACCGCGGTGCCGTGGATGCGCGACTTCTTCCTGTCTCAGGTGCGCGACTTCGCGGACGCGGCGCAGGCCGGCAACGAACAGTTCGGCGAACGGCTGCGCGCCGCGCTCGGCGCGCTCGCCGACTCGGCGCGCAACCCGGAGTCGCGCATGTCCGTCCTCGACATCGTGCAGACGCCCGCGCAGCGCGTCATCGTCGACCGGCTCACCGCGTTGATGACGGTGCTCGAAGGCCACGCCGAATTCGTCATGGACGGGGTTGGGCCGGAGGTCGTACCAACCGTTGACGAGATTCGTGCCAGGTTCAACAAGCGGCGCGAATCGCACAACCCGATCGACCGACTCGTACGCCGGCTGCTCGGCATCGAAATGAAGATGCGGCAATACGCCGAGGGCCACAAGTTCGTGCAGACCGTGGTAGAGCGGGTCGGCATCGACGGCTTCAACGAGATCTGGACGTCGCCACAGACGCTGCCGACCACGGCCGAGATCGGCGACCCGGACGCGTGGATCGACCGCGTGCCGGGCGCGTCGGCGGGTGGCTGACCTACCCGCTCCGGTCGCCGCGCTGCGCAACGCGGCGCGCGCCTGCCTGCGTACGGTCGACCTGCCAGCCGACGCGATGGTGCTGGTCGCCTGCTCGGGCGGCGCGGACTCACTCGCCCTCGCGGCGACCGCCGCGTTCGTCGCGCCGCGGCTCGGGCTGCGCGCCGGCCTGGTGACCGTCGATCACCGCCTGCAGGACGGGTCAACGGAGCGAGCCGCCGACGTCGTGACGTGGGCGGCCAGCGTCGGACTCGCGCCGACGTCGATGGTCGCGGTCGACGCGACGCCGCACGGGGACGGGCCGGAAGCGGCCGCGCGAGTGGCGCGTTATGCGGCGCTGTGCGCCGCGGCGAAGCGCGACGGCGCGGCCGCCGTGCTCCTCGGGCACACTCGCGACGATCAGGCGGAGACCGTACTCCTCGCGCTCGCGCGGGGCGCCGGCCTCCGGGGGCTGTCGGGCATGCCGGTGCGTCGCGACGTCGACGGCGTTGCGTTCCTGCGCCCGCTGCTGAACGTCTCGCGCGCCGACACGGTCGCCGCATGCGCGGAGCTTGGACTCGTCCCGTGGACGGACCCGCACAACGAGGACGCCCGCTTCGCGCGCGCCCGGGTGCGGGCCGCGCTGCCGCTGCTCACCGAACTCTTGGGCGCCGGCGTCGTGACGAATCTCGCGCGCACCGCCGCACTGGTCGCGTCCGACGCATCGGCGCTGGACACGTGGGCCGACAACGCTGCTGCCGACACCCAAGACGACGACGGCTCACTGCGGGTCGAACCGCTCACGACGTTGCCGGCCGCGATCCGGACCCGGCTGCTGCGTTCGTACGCGTTGCGGCTCGGCTCGCCGGCCGGTTCGCTGTCGAGCGCTCACATCACCGCGCTCGACGCGCTCGTAATGGCTTGGCGTGGGCAGGGTGCCGTCGCGCTGCCCGGTGGCATCCTCGTTGCCCGTCGTGATGGGCGACTTCGCAGCGTGATTGACGAATCGCTCAATGGAGATCGTGCGATTGACGGGTCCGTACCCGAATTGCATGCGTGGTTAACGACGGACAGTGACGCGGATTAACGCATCGCAACGGCGACATGAACATCCGGCGTCCACAATGATCTGAGTCAATGCGCGAATAGCAGGACGCCCAGCACTCCGGCATCGCGGCGTCACGGGCTGTGATTTGCGCGACCGGTATTGTAACGGTTAACACAGAGCGCTGGATTCCAGTGCGCCACTCCGTTGAAATGTCATAGTGCAAAGTTCGAGTCTGACCCGCAAACCGTTGTATGCGCCGCGCGGCGCGGTAGCCACCAGCCAACCGCTCGCCGCGTCGGCCGGCCTCGCCGTGCTTCGTGCCGGCGGCAACGCGGTGGACGCGGCGATCGCTACCGCGACCGCCTTGACCATCGTCCAGCCGGGCTCGAACGACATCGGCGCAGACCTTTTCGCGATCGTGTGGGACGGCAACGATCTGCATGGACTCAACGCGTCTGGCCGCTCGCCGGAAGCGCTCACCTGGGACATGGCGCGCGCGTCGGCGGAGCACACGAGCATCGCGCTCGGCGGCGCGCAGGGCACCGCGACGAACGTGATGCCGACGCGGGGCTGGTTGCCGGTGACCGTACCCGGCGCCCCGGCCGGCTGGCGCGATCTGCACGAGCGGTTCGGTTCGCGACCGTTCCCGAGCCTCTTCGCGGACGCGATCGCGTTCGCCGAGCGCGGTTATCCGGTGTCTCCTCGCGTTGCCGACGGCTGGGCTCGCACCGCGTCCTACGCGAGCACGCACCTCGACGGTCCCGAGTTCGCCGAGTGGAAGCGCGTCTACCTGCCGGGCGGACGCGCGCCGGCGGCCGGCGAGCGGTTCGCGAACCCGGCGGCAGCGCGAGCGCTGCGGCTCATTGCCGACAGCCGGGCGGAGGCGTTCTACGCCGGCGACATCGCGCACGCGATGGTCGCGCACGCGGCCGCGACGGGTGGTCCGCTCACCCTCGAGGACCTCGCGAAGCACACCTCGACGTGGGTCGACCCGATCTCCATCGGCTACCGCGGCCACCAGGTGTGGGAGCTGCCGCCCAACGGGCAGGGGATCGCCGCGCTCGCCGCACTCGGCATCCTGGACGGATTCGACTTCGGCGGGATGACCACCGAACAGCGGACGCACCTTCAGATCGAGGCGATGAAGCTCGGTTTCGCCGACGCACACGCGTACGTCACCGATCCTGAGGTCGCCTCGGTGCCGGTGGCTGGCATGCTCGACCCGGCGTACCTTGCCGGGCGCCGGCAGCTCATCACCGACCGGGCCGGCGACCCACCGGCCGGCGATCCGGCGCGTGGCGGCACCGTCTACCTATGCACCGCCGACGCGGACGGCATGATGGTGAGCCTGATCCAATCCAACTACATGGGATTCGGCTCGTTCGTCGCAGTGCCGGGCTTCGGCTTTGGTCTGCAGAACCGCGGCGCCGGATTCTCGCTCGACCCGGCACACCCGAACGTCGTGGCCGGTGGCAAGCGGCCGTTCCACACGATCATCCCGGGGTTCTTGACGCGAGACGGCGCCGCCGTCGGGCCGTTCGGCGTGATGGGCGGACACATGCAGCCTCAGGGCCACCTGCAACTCATGGTGTCCACCGTCGACGACGGCCTCGATCCGCAGGCGGCGCTCGACGAACCGCGGTGGTATTGGCACGCCGGGCGCGTCATCCAGGTCGAGTCGTCGATGGACAGCGATCTGGTCGCGACGCTCGCCGCCCGGGGACACGACGTATCGGTCGCGGATAACGGTGCGTACGGATACGGACAGGCGATCTGGAAGCTTCCGGATGGCGCCGGCTATGTGGCCGGGTCCGAGGGACGCGCCGACGGCAACGCGCTCGGTTTCTGACCGTTCGATTTCTGACCAACGTCGTTAGCCGATCGTCGGCGGCCGATGTCTGCCGTCTGATAACTCCCACGATGCGGGACCTGCTCTTAACAAACCTATTTCTATAGTTAGGAGTATTGACAGATAGCTCCCGGCCGGCCATCGTGAGCGGCATCCCGTGCGCACCCTTGCGCATTCCACGTACGAGCCCGACGAAGGAGCCGTCATGGGTTCTGCGAAGAAACGTCTTGCCGTGTTTACGGCACTCGTCGCCGGGGCCGGCCTGTCCGTGCTGCCCGCCGACGGCGCATCCGCACATCCGCCGGCGAACACTGCACCGTCGCATGTGGTCGCCGCGTATTTCGCGGACTGGGACGTGTATGGCCGCAACTATCACGTCAAGGACATCCCGGCTACGCAGCTCAACGTCATCGAGTACGCGTTCGGCAACCCGACTTATGACCCGGCGACCGGCGCGGTTGGCTGCAACGTGCTCGACCCGTGGGCGGACTACCAGCAGCCCTACACCGCGGACATGACCGTCAACGGTGTCGCCGACGACTCGGCCAACCCGGATCAACACCTCTTCGGCAGCTTCAACCAGCTGATGGAGTTGAAGGCTGCGCACCCGAACCTGAAGGTGGAGATTTCGCTCGGCGGTTGGACGCTGTCGAAGTGGTTCGCCGACCTTGCCGCGACGCCCGCACGGCGGCAGGCATTCGTCGCAAGCTGCATCGACACATTCATCAAGGGCAACCTGCCCGGCAACAGTTGGCCACCGAGCGCCGGTGGCGACGGTTCCGCGGCCGGTCTGTTCGACGGCATCGATATCGACTGGGAATACCCGACCCAGCTGGCCGGCGGCAACGTCGACTTCGGGCCGGCCGACCGGCACAACGCGACGCTGCTCGCCGCCGAGTTCCGTAAGCAACTCGACGCGTACGGCGCGCAGACCGGCAAGCACTACCTACTGACCGCGGCGCTGCCGGCGGCGTCGAGCGCGACGAAGTACTACGAGCTCTCGTCGATCTCGCGTTACCTGGACTGGGACAACGTGATGGCGTTCGACTACAACGTGCCGGGTGGCCCGGTGGCCGCGCTCGACACGTTGTTCGGCCACGATCCGCGTGACCCGAACGCCAGCGATTGGACCTGGAACACCACGGGTACGGTCGCGAACTACCTGCTGCACGGCGTACCGGCGTCGAAGATCGTGGTCGGCATGCCGTTCTACGGCAACCAGTACATCAACGTGTCCTCGACGAGCGCGCACGGGCTCTACGGGACGTTCGACAACACCGGACTCGATCCGAACAGTCTTCAACCCGACCAGATGCCACAGCCGACGTACCACAGCCTGGTCGACGAATCCGGCGTGCTGACCGCGAACGGCCACGGCGCAAACGGGTACACGTCCTATTGGGACGCCCTCGCGGGCGAGCCGTATCTGGCCAGCCCGGCCGGCGTACACGTCCTCGCCAGCGGAACCATCACGACGCCGACGGTGATCACCTACTCAAGCCCGGCCTCGATCGGCGAGCGGACCGTGCTCGTCAAGGTGCTGCATCTGCGCGGCGCCATGGCCTGGGAGATCAGCCAGGACTCGGACTCGCACGCCCTGATCGGCGCGCTGAACCCGATCCTGCACTAGCGCACCACTCGGCGCCCATCTCGGGGGAGGGCGCCGGAACTGGCGGCGGCCGCCACCGCGTTCGGTGGCGGCCGCCGTCGGTGTGTTGGTCAGCTGACGAGTTGCCAGAGCGCGGGTACGTTCGGCGGCTCCCAGCCGACCTGGCTGGTGTGTGCCTGGATGCAGCGGTAGGTGTGCCCGCCGTAGGTGACCAGGGCACCGACCGCGTACGCGTGGTTGGCCACCCA
>DASTMZ010000183.1:0-1707 GCA_035713725.1 Micromonosporaceae bacterium | reverse complement strand
GGCCTACTCGGTCGGCCTAACCTGAGCGTGTGCATCCACTGACGGCGCTTCGCGACGCGGCGGCTGGCACCGATGTATACGACCGGCCGGACGCGGTGACGATCGGCGATGCCTCGATGTCACGCGCTGAGCTTGCCGAATCGGCTGCCCCGCTTGCGATGCGCATCGCCGGTGCACGGGCGGTCGCAGTGCGCGCGGAAGCCACCATGTCGACCGTTATCGCCGTCGTCGCTGGGTTGCTCGCCGGTGTGCCGGTCGTACCGTTGGCGGCCGATGCGGGTGACACAGAGATCGCGTACATGCTGGCCGATTCCGGCGCCACACTGATGATCCGCGACGACGGCCGCGCTGCTTCGCCCGTACCCGTGGATGTTGATGGTGTTCCGCGAACCGCGCGAGCACCGACCGCCGGCACCGCCCTCGTGCTCTATACCAGCGGCACGACCGGCCGGCCGAAGGGCGTGCAACTCGGCCACGACGCGATCGCCGCGAACCTCGACGCGCTCGCCGACGCGTGGGCATGGACCGCAGACGACACGCTCGTCCATGGGCTGCCGATGTTTCATGTGCACGGCCTCGTGCTTGGCGTGCTCGGTCCGTTGCGGCACGGCTGCCGACTGGTGCACACGGTGCGGCCGACACCGGATGCGTATGCGGCCGCACGCGGCACGCTCTACTTCGGCGTACCCACGGTGTGGTCCCGGATCTGCGCCGAGCCGGGCGCCGCCCGCGCGCTGTCCGCCGCCCGGTTGCTGGTGTCCGGCAGCGCGCCGCTGCCACGCCCGGTCTTCGATCGACTTGCGGTATTCGCCGGCCAGAAACCCATTGAGCGGTACGGGATGACCGAAACGCTCATCACGTGCAGCACGCGTACGGACGGCGACCGGCGGGCCGGCTCGGTCGGTCTGCCGCTGCCCGGCGTCCGCACGCGGCTGGCACCGGTGGAGGCGGCCGCGCTCGATTCCGCCGATGCGAACAGGCCCTGGGACGCCGCGACCGCCGACGGGCTCGGCGAATTGGAGGTGCACACGGCATCGTTGTTCGACGGCTATCTCGGCAGACCAGACGCGACCGCCGCCGCGTTCACCGACGACGGATGGTTCCGCACCGGCGACATTGCGACGATCGGCGCCGACGGCATGCACCGCATCGTCGGACGGGCAAGCGTCGATCTCATCAAGTCGGGCGGATACCGGATCGGCGCCGGCGAGGTCGAGGACGCGTTGCTTGCACATGACTCGGTACGGGAGGCGGCCGTCGTCGGCGCCCCGCACGACGATCTCGGGCAGGAGATTGTCGCGTACGTGGTCGCGGACGGCGTGACCGAGGACGCGCTCGTCGCGTTCACCGCGGAGCGGCTGTCGTGGCACAAGCGCCCGAGACGAATCGTGTTCCTGGATTCCTTGCCGCGCAACGCGTTGGGCAAGGTACGCAAGCAAGCGCTGTTGCCCTGACTCGGTTCGCGTTCTTAGGCTCGCCTGCTTAGGCTCGCGTTCTTAGGCATCGGGCTGGTGCGCCGGAAGGGCGGCACCGGATCAATGCCGGCGCCGCCCCACCGCGAACTGGTGGTCAGCTGACGAGTTGCCAGAGCGCGGGTACGTTCGGCGGCTCCCAGCCGACCTGGCTGGTGTGTGCCTGGATGCAGCGGTAGGTGTGCCCGCCGTAGGTGACCAGGGCACCGACCGCGTACGCGTGGTTGGCCACCCA
>DASTMZ010000182.1:0-8834 GCA_035713725.1 Micromonosporaceae bacterium | reverse complement strand
GTGGTGGTGGCTCGGCACTACAGCAACCGGAGCGGGGGCATAGCGGATCAGACCGTCGACGGTGGACCCGAGCCGAAGGCCGAGGAATCCGCCGCGGCCACGGGAACCGACCACGATCAGGCCGGCGTGGCCGGCTTGGTTGATGATGGCGTGGATGGGTTCGTGGTCGAAGACGGCGTGTTCGATGATGGTCAGGCCGGGGTTGCGCTCGGACCATCCGGCGACGGCTTCGGCGAGCATACGCTGGGCGGTGTGTTGTGCGTCGTGGATGCTGAACGTCTCTGGCGACAGCGGCCCCACGTTGTGGACGCGCTCGATGTCGCACGCGTACAACGCGTGCAGGTCGACGCGCCGAGCGAGGGCCTGTTCGACGGCGAAGGCCATCGCGTCGACGGACGCGTCGGAGCCGTCAAGGCCGACCACGACCGGTGCGTCGGCGGGTACCGGTGCGTCAGTCGGGTGCGGGCCGCGGACCGCGATCACTGGTGCGGCGGCGTGCGCGGCGACCTGGATCGCCACTGACCCACGCAGATGGCCGGCGAGGCCGCCGGCGGCACGAGTGCCGACCACCATCAGGCTGGCCCGACGGGACTCGTCAACGAGCGCGCCAGCGGCGTTGCCGTTGATAGCGGCGGTTTCGATTTCCAGCTGCGGGTAGCCTTCAGCTGCGTACTTTTCGGCCTTGCGGAGCAGGTCGGCGACCCACGGTTGCTGCTGGACATAGTCGGTCGGTTGGAGAGCTGCTGGTCCCCAGATGGGCATGGGGTCGTAGGCAAGCACGAGTCGTAGCGGCATGCGCCGGCGGGATGCTTCCCACGCGCCGTAGCTGATCGCGTGGTTGGATTCGTCCGAACCATCGACGCCGACGACCACGGGGCCGTGCGGGTTGGTGCTCATTGCCGTTCCTTTCGACGCTGCGATCGACCGGCCGCACGGGCGCGGTTGCGGTCGGGGCGAAGGCCGGTTGCGCCGGGCCATTGTCGTCCAAGTTCAGCGTTGTCCCGCAGAAGGCCGTCCGTTAGGGCCGTACGACCCGCCTCGGTCGGGACCTTCCGTCGCATGACGACGGTCGACTGTCACTCGCCAGACTCGCCGCCGTGCCGGTGCGCCGCCGGTGCCGCGGGTCGCTGCTCGGGTCTGCGCGCGGAGCTGCGGCAGGTAGACCACGAGACCAGGAATGGTGGCAACGCCGACCGCGGCGACGAACTGTGCTGGTGTCACCGGCTCGGTGCCGAGCAGGTCGCGCAGCACGGGCACGATTACCGCGGCCACCAGCAGCAGCGCGGATAACGCAACGGCGGCCACAAGCCACGGGCTGCGCTGGCCACGGCGACGGTGAGCCCGCACGGCCAGAGCGACGCCGAGTTGCGCGAATCCGAGCACCAAGAACGCCATTGTCTGCCACGGCAGCGACAGGTGCGCGGAACCGACCCCAACCGTGAGCGTGCACACGGCAATCAGCGCACCGGTTGCCAGCGCGGCGCGACCCAATCCGGCGCCGAGCACCGATTCATCGGCTGGCCGCGGCCGCCGCCGCATGACGTCGGCGGAGGCCGGTTCGGCACCCATGGCCACACCGGGCAGGCCATGGGTCAGGAGGTTGATCCACAGAATCTGTGCCGGCAGGATCGGGATGGCCAAACCGAACACCGGGCCGACCAGCATGGTCGCTAGTTCCGCGATGCCGCCGGACAGCGCATAGCGCAGGAACCGGCGAATGTTGTCGTAGACGCGGCGGCCCTCACCGACCGCAGTCGCGACCGTGGCGAGGTTGTCATCGGCGAGGACCAGGCGGGCCGCCTGCTGCGCTACCTCGGTGCCACCACCCATCGCGACGCCGATGTCCGCCCGACGCAGCGCGGGCGCGTCATTGACGCCGTCGCCGGTGACGGCGACGACTGCGGCTGCTGAGTGCAGTGCGTCAACGATCGCCAGTTTCTGGTCTGGGCGTGCACGAGCGAACACGCGCACGCGTGTTACGTCAGTGGGATCCCAGTCGGTGGCGCTGCAATCCACCGCTCGGTCGTCGTCGTGCCACACCCCGAGCTGCCGTGCGATGTGCCGTGCCGTGTCGAGGTGATCACCGGTGACGATGGTGGTACGAATGCCGGCGTCCTCGAGGTTGCGCAATACGCTGGGCGCATCGTCGCGGATCGGGTCCCCGACGCCGACGACGCCGAGTGGACGCAGCCGTCCTGGATGCCCAGCGACGATCCCCAACGGGCGCAGCCCGTCGGCGGCCAACCGGCGTGCCGCCTCGAGCAGCGTCGTGGCGCCGGCTGCGGCGGTGTTGTCGAGCCCTTCGGTCAGCACCGCCTCGGGCGCACCCTTGCGCGCTAGGTACGTTGATCCGTCGGCGGCGCGATGCTCCGTCGTCATGCGGCGGGTCTGCTGGTCGAACGGCTCTTCGGCGATCCTCGGCCGACTGGCGCGTATTGCCGCGATGTCCGCGCCGGCGCGGGCGGCGAACGCCAACAGCGCGCCCTCGAGCTGTTCGCCGGCGACGGTCCATTGTGGTGTGTCGGCAGACGGGGGCAGGAGTTCCGCGTCGTTGCACAGCACCGCGGCCGCGGCGAGCTCGGACAGGGTGTCGGTGTCGTCGGGCTCGTCCGAAATAACCTGCCCGGTCGGTTGGTGGCCGCTGCCGTGCACGGTGTAGGTCGTGCCGGCTGCGGTAACGACACGTTGCACGCTCATGCGGCCCTGGGTCAGCGTCCCGGTCTTGTCGGAGAGCAGGACGTTGACCGATCCGAGTGTCTCGACTGCGGCGAGCTGTCGCGTGATGGCGTGCCGCGACGCCATGCGCCGCGCACCCAACGCGAGCGCGAGACTGACCACCGCCGGCAGCGACTCCGGTACGGCGGCTACCACGAGGCTGACACCGACGATGGCCATCTCCAGCGGCGGGCGTCCTCGGATGATCCCGACCGCGGTCACGATCCCGGACAGTGCCACGATCCAGGTACCGAGGACCCGGCCGAACCGCGCCAGTCGGCGTTGCAGTGGCGTGGCACCGCTGCGCGCGGTCTCGGTCAGTGTGACGATGCGTCCAAGAGCGCTGGCTGATCCGGTGCGGGTCACCACCGCCGACGCCCGACCGGCAGTCACCACGGTGCCGGCGGATACCTCTTGGCCGGCGGTTCGGTCGACGGCCACCGATTCGCCGGTCAGCGCCGACTCATCGACCTGCAGGCGATGTCCGTCGACGACGCGCGCGTCGGCGGGCACGATGTCGCCGGTGGACAGTAGAACAACGTCGCCCCGGACCACCTCGGCGGTAGGAATCACACGGTCGACTCCATCGCGCAGCAGACGGCACGTCGGTGCGGCGAGCCGCCGGAGCGCCGCCACCGCGCGGTCCGCGCGAATCTCTTGCGTCACACCAATGACCGTGTTGACCGCGATCACCAGAAGGATCACCGTCGTATCCGGGACATCCCGTACGGCTGCGGTGACGACCGCAGACACCAACAACACCACGATCAGTGGGTCGGCGAGTTGCCGGACGACACGCCGCATCATGGAGGGCGGCGCGGGAGGTCGGGTCTCGTTGCGGCCCTCGGCAGCGAGTCGTCGGTCGGCCTCGTCTTGGCCGAGCCCGACAAGCGGTTCCGACGTCGAAATCACCTCGCTGGGCAGACTCGGCATGCACTCACGTTGACGGTAGGCGCAACGCGATGGCCAGGGGCGGGATGCCGGTACCGGCGGGCCGACCGGCCCTAACCCAATTCGATCGACGCGCACCGCCGGACGGCGCGTGGCGGTGAAGGCGCCCACGCCACGACAGTGACCAATGGCCCTACCCGACGCGGTCGACCGGCCGCAGACTCGGTTTATGCGGTCATCGACGCCGCCGGCTCGGAGGATCAACGACATGACCAGTCAGCACCCGGTCGTCGCCGGGATCGACGGCTCTGACGAAGCAGTGCGCGCGGCCACGTACGGCGCCTGGGAGGCGACCCGTCGCCGGGTGCCACTGCGGCTGGTGTTTGCGCACCAACCAACTCCGATGTGGTCTCCGGGCGTATTGGTCGCCGACGAGTACCGCTGGGAGCATGACTGGGTCCGTGCCCAACTCGAAGCCGCCGACCATAAGGTCCGGGCGTCATTTCCGGATCTGTACATCGAGTCGGTGATCGTCAGCGCGAGTCCGGCTGGCGCGCTGGTCGGCGAGTCCCGCCACGCCAGCCTGGTGGTGGTAGCCACCCGTGCCACCGGTGGATTCGTGGGGCATCTGGCCGGCTCGGTTGCCGCCCAGGTCGCCGCACACGCGCACGGGCCGGTCGTTGTGGTTCGGCCGACCGGCTACGTCGAGCTCGACCCGGCGGGCTTCGGCGACCGCCCGATCGTGGTCGGACTCGACGGTTCACCCGAATCCGAGCACGCGATGGACTTCGCCGTCGAGCAGGCGGTGGCCCGTGGTACGAGCTTGCATGCCGTGTACGCATGGAATGTGCTGCAGGTCCACGACATCGGCCCGATCGTCGCCGACCGGTTCGTCAACGCTGACGAGGAGGCCAAGGCGCTGCGACTGTTGACTGAGGCGACCGAGGGCTGGACCGACCGGTACCCGGACCTGCGCATCGTCCGCCAGGTCATCCACAGCCTGGATCCGGTCGATGCGCTGACAAACGCTTGTCGCGACACCGCTTTGATCGTGGTCGGATCACGCGGCCACGGCGGATTCCTCGGTCTGCGCCTCGGGTCCACTGTCGATGCGCTGATCCGTCACGCGAACGCCCCGGTTGCCGTCGTACGCGGCAACGACACCGACCACTGAGTCGCAACCTCTAACGTTGGCCAGCCGGTACGGCACGGCGTCCACATCGCCGAACAAGTGACGGGACCTTCGGCCCGCCGGGTTCGGGTACCGGGCCCCTGACGCCGGATGGCGCAATCACGCGAACCTCAAGACACATTTGATGCGGAGGTTGTCATGGGTACGCGTGACACGGGCCATGTAGTCGTTGGCATCACCGCCAGTCTGGCCGGCTATCAAGCGCTGCGTTACGCCGTTGCCCAGGCGCGCGCGAGGCGGGTACCGCTGATCGCGGTGCAAACGTTTGCGCCGTCCGGACCGGGCGGCGGCGCGCTGTGGCGCGAAGCCGTGCGGGAGGCCGCCGCCCGGGACGTCGCGGACGCATTCAACGCGGCCATGGGCGGCGTGCCGGCCGACGTCCCCGTCAGCATCGAACTCAGCGCCAGTGGCCCAGGGCCGGGCCTCGTCGAAATCGCCAACCAGCCGGACGATTTGCTGGTGATCGGCGGCTGCGACGCCCCGCGGATCGGTCGGTGGCGGCGCGCCGCGGTAGCCGGATACTGCGCACGGCACGCGATCTGCCCGGTGGTGATCACACCGCCACCCTCGATGGCCCGCAACGAGTCACAACATCGGCTGGCCCGCAGTGCCGCCGACGAAGCGGAACGCCTGTTGCAGGCCGCCGGCGACGCATGACTCGCCAGTCGGCGCCGGCCGAACCGGACGTGTGCCATTTGGCTACGACGCCGGGCGCGCAGCACATCCGACCGCCTGGTGCCCGTGTCTGGCCGCTACACAGGCGGACGTGACGATCATGAGCGTTCGCATTCGGACAGTACGCGTAACGCCGGTGACGCTCGCACCGACGGCGGCCCCGCGACGACCGCGGGCCGCGTCGCCTGTCCAAGCGGGCGTCGCGGCGGCTACCGGAGCGTCGGTGTGACGGCGTCAACCGGCGCACGTCGGCGGGTGTCGTCGTAGCGTGCGTCGATGTGGTCGTGGACGCGCAGCACTCCTGGCACCGACTCGATCAGGTGGACCAGGATCGACGCGGTGCTTGATCGGTCGACCGGACCGGACAACGTGACGATGCCGTCACACACCTCGACGGACAACTGGGCAGGATCGATCCACATCGTCCCCAACACCACGTCGTCTCGAATCTCGTTCGCGATGTCGTCGTCGGATCGCAGGTAGCTGCGTAGCACATCGGACCGGGACACGACGCCGACAAGGCGACCGTGGGAGTCGACAACCGGAAGCCGCTTGATGTGATGTTGGCTCATGGTCGCAGCCGCGGCGTTGATCGTCGCGCTTGGACCGATCACGATCGCTGGCTCGCTCATCAAGTTCTGGGCCAGCACTGCGTCGGCCTTGGCACGGCCGACCCGGACCCGTTTGCGTTCGAAGGTGTGTTCCGGTTCGGTGCCGGCGTATTCGACCTTGTGCAGCAGGTCGGCCTGTGACACGACACCGACGACGCTGCCGTCGGCGTCACATACCGGCAAGGCGCTGATCTGATGTCCGATCATCGTCTCGACGATGTCGTGGTAGGTGGCCGAAGTTAGGACGCTGACCGCTGGGGCGGTCATCACGTCGTGGACAGTGCGGCGTTTCATCGCAGACCTCCGTGCTGGCTATCGAGTGTCGTTGTCAGCGTTCGCCTGCCCTGCCGCGCCGGGCAGGGCCGGACGACCCGCCGTGGCAGGTCCATCCGGCACGTTCTCGACGGCGGCCAGGACGTTGGTTTGCCATCGATGCGGCGCGACGTCGCCTGGCGCGTGGTGCTGCGCCGCACGACGCTGCGGGCGCCGGGCGGCCGGGCCACGTCGGGACCTTCGCCCCTGCACGATCGCCGCCGCCGACCGCACGCTGAAGGGTGACGGTTCGACCTTGGAGGTGGCCGCCGTGAACACGACGTTTCGGATCGTTGTCGGCGTCGATGGTTCGGACCAAGCGCAGCGGGCGCTGGACTGGGCGGTCGCGGAGGCCGCCCGCCGTGACCGTTGCGATCAGCCCACCACCGTGCAGGCCATCGTCGCGTGGCAGTCCGGCAGCGTCGCCGAGCCGCTCGGTCGGTATTCGCTCCTGGATGATCCGCGTGTCGTCGCGGATGCGATCTTGTGCACGGCCGTCGCCCACGCCCGCGTGGCCCATCCCGATGTTGCGATTGCCGGGATCGCCGTGCGGGGCCGGGCGGGTGACGTGCTCGGCCGCGCCAGCGACGGCGCGGACCTGCTGGTGGTCGGCAGCCACGGGCACAGCCGGGCTGTCCGACGCCACAATCGGCGCGGTGGCGACCGCCTGTGTATGCGGCGCGACCTGCCCGGTCGTGGTCGTTCCGGTGGCACGTGCCTCATCGACCAAGTTCGCGAACGAATCCGTCGCCACGAAGGGGGGCTGAGTTGTGCTACTGAGATTCCTCGGAGCGGCCGGCACCGTGACCGGCAGCCGACTGTTGGTCGAGCACCGAGACCACCGGATCCTGGTCGACTGCGGAATGTTCCAGGGCCGTCGCGAGCTTCGGCGTCGTAACTGGGCCGCGTTGCCGGTGGACCCGGCCAGCATCGACGCGGTCGTCGTCAGCCATGCGCATCTCGACCACATCGGATGGTTGCCCCGCCTGGTCGCCGACGGCTTCACTGGTCGCATCTACGCGACCGAATACACCACGGCGTTGGCGGCGCTGGTGTTGCGGGACGCGGCACACCTGCAGGAAGAAGACGCGGACTATGCCGCCCGGGCGGGGTTCAGCAAGCACGCGGCACCTCTTCCGTTGTATGACACCGCGCAGGCCGAGAAAGCAATCGACGCATTCGCCCCGATCGGCTACCACACCCCGACCGAAGTCGCTGCCGGCATCGCCGTCACGCTTCGGTTCGCCGGGCATATCCTCGGCTCGGCCAGCGTCGTCGCCCACACCGATGGCGACGTCCTAGCCGTCTCCGGCGACCTCGGCCGCCGGGACCATCCGCTGCTACGCCCACCGGACCCACCGCCGGCAGCCCGCACCATCGTGGTGGAGTCCACCTACGGTGACCGGCCACGCCCGCACGCAGGTCTGGACCGATTTGCCGACGCCGTCGGGGAGTGCCTGACCACGGGCGGCGTGGTCCTGATCCCGGCGTTCGCCGTCGACCGCACCGAACTCGTACTCAAAGCCGTGCGGGAACTGACCGACGCCTGCCGCATCCCCCGCGTCCCGATCTGGCTGGACAGCCCAATGGCCGCCGCCGCGCTGGACATCTACCGCACCGCGATCGCCGCCAACGCCCCGGAACTGCGTCCGCTGCCCGCCGACCCGTTCGGCTGCGAAACGCTGCAGGTGGCCCAGACCGTCGAACAGTCCAAGACCCTCAACCAGCCCAGCGACCCGTGCATCATCGTGTCCGCCTCGGGCATGGCCACCGGCGGCCGCGTCGTCCATCACCTCGCCGGGCTCGCACCCGATCCGCGCAACCTCATCGTGCTCGCCGGCTTCCAGGTTGCCGGCACCCGCGGCCGTGACCTGCTCGACGGCGCCACCGCGATCAAAGCGCACGGCAGGTATGTGCCCGTGCGGGCACGAATCCTCGGCCTCGACGAATTCTCGTGCCACGCCGACGCGGACGAGCTGCTCGCGTGGCTGGCTGCCGCACCGCAGACGCCGCGGATCTGCCTAACGACGCACGGCGAACCGGACGCGGCCGCAGCGCTCGCCGACCACATCCAACACACGTTGGGCTGGTGCGCGGTACCGGCCCGGGACGGGGAGAAGGTACGCACATGACCGCCATCGAACGCGGGCCGTCACGCGCCGACACGACCTCGCTGCGGCGGATCGTTGTTGCTTGCACCGACACATACGGCAGCCGTGCGGCGCTGGCCTGGGCCGAGGCAGACAGCGTCCTAAGTGGACGGCGAATCGTGCTGTGCCGCACCTACCCGAGCGGCACGGCGGGTGCCCTGCTACCGCCGCCGGCCGCGATCGGGCCGCTCGAGATCGTCGATCCGGTATTCGCCGGCCAGGTGCGTCAACTGCGCGGTCGGCTCGGCGCCGACCGGATAGAGGTCCGCATACGATTCGGTTCCCTAG
>DASTMZ010000181.1:0-5539 GCA_035713725.1 Micromonosporaceae bacterium | reverse complement strand
CACCGTGGACGGTGGCGGATCCGACGTGTTCGTGCACTTCTCCGCGATCCAGACGAGCGGCTACCGCACCCTGGAGGAGAACCAGCGAGTCGAGTTCGAGATCGCCCAGGGCCAGAAGGGCCCGCAGGCGGAGCAGGTCCGCCCAATCTGACAACGTGGCACGACCGAGGCCCCGGCTCCGAAAGGTGTCGGGGCCTCGCCGTGTGCGGACCCAGCGAACGGCCGGGCCGCACCGACCCGGCTGACCGGCCTGATTCGGGCTGACCGGGCTGACCGGGCTGACCGGCCTGACCTGGCTGATCACCGACCGTTGGCCGGATCGGCCGGAAATGCGTCGCCCCATGAGGTGTCGCGGGCGCGACGGTAGAGCTCGGCGTCACGCTTCGTGACCGTACGATCCGCGGCTGTCCCATCCGGCCGGCAGAGCCGCAGCGCGACGAGACCCTTCCGCTGTGCCGGACGGCGGATCACCCGCGCCTCGGGGTTCGCGTCGATGGTCGCCGCCGGTGCCGGGGCGGTGGCGACGTACGCGAACTTCTCATCCTCGTACGGCAGATCCGCGCCCTTGACGCGCCGGTGCAACGCGGTTCGGTTGACGCGCGCACCGAAATGGCACCAGTCGCCGGCACCGAGCGGACCGCCGAGCGGACACGCCACCTGATGCGGGCACGGCGCGACGACAACGTGACCGAGTGCCAAGAGCCGGTCCCGGGCGGCGAGGATGCGGGCATATCCGGCCGGCGTACCCGGCTCGACTATGACCACCGCGCCACCCGCCGCGGCAGCGCGGTCGACCAATGCTTGCCGGTCGGCGCCGTCGAGTTCCCCCAGTAGGTACGACATTGTCACAAGGTCCGCCGGCGGGAACCCGGCCGGTAGCATGGCGCGCTGCCACGTCGCGTTGCGCAACGCCGTCGAGGTCGCGGAACGCGCGAGGTCCGCGCCGAATCGCAACGCGCCGTCAACCCGATCCAGCACGGTGATCGCGGTGATCGACGGGTAGGCCGCGATGGCTGCCCACGCCGCCGCGCCGGTTCCGCCGCCGACGTCGACGAGGCTCGCGGGCGCCAGCATCGGCAGCGCGCCGAACACCGAGCGCACCGCCGCGTACGTGGCCGGCATCCGGTAGGCGGCGTACGCGGCCACCTCGACCGAGCGGTTCAGGATCGGACTAGCCGGCGTGCCGCCCGACCGGTACGCGGTCATCAGCGTCGTCACCGCCGCCCGCAGCGCCGCTGCGGGGTGCTCGGCGAGCCGCTGTTCGAGCGCCGTACGCAGGTCGTTCGGCAGGTCAGCCATGCGGCTCACTGGCCGGAACGCCTAAGGTGAGGTCCTGCAAGACGGTTGGTTCACCCCATCGAGTCGTCGCGGCCCGGCCACCCGGTGCTACGGCCGGTCATCGTGTCGTACCTGCCGGTCATCGTGCCGTGCCGACGTGCCGTGCCGTGCCGACGCCCGATAGCCTGGACCGCCACGACCGGTGGCACCGACCATCGGCATCAGATTGGGAGCGTACGGTGATCGGACTCGTGCTCGCCGCCGGGCAGGGGGCCCGCCTACGGCCGGAGACCGACGCACTGCCCAAGACGTTGCTGACCGTCGATGGCGACCTGACCATCCTCGACGTGATCTTGCGGAATCTCGCCAAGGTGGACATCACCGATGTGGCGGTCGTCGCCGGCTACGCCGCTGGCGAGGTGGTCGACCGGGTGCCCGATCTCGAGGCGCGACACGGGGTGTCGATCGAGATCATCACGAACGACCGGTACGACCGCAACAACGCCTACTCGTTGTGGCTGGCACGGGACGCGTACGCCGACGGCGCCGTGCTCGTCAACGGCGACACCGTCCATCCCGTCGACGTCGAGCAGACGTTGCTGGCGAGCCAGAACGGCGCCGGTCATCGCGGCGACCTGGTGCTCGCGATCGACGTGACGAAGCCGCTGACCGACGAGGCGATGAAGGTCACGCTGACCGACGAGCAGACGGTGCAGCGGATCACCAAGCAGATGGCGATCGCCGACGCGCGCGGCGAATACATCGGTGCCACGCTCATCGGTGCCGACGTCGCGGACGACCTCGCGGCGGCACTGCGCGAGACGTGGCAACGCGACCCGAACCTCTATTACGAGGACGGCTACCAACTGCTGGCCGATCAAGGCGTGCCGGTCGCGGTCGCGCCGTTGCCGCCGCTCGAGTGGGTAGAGGTCGACGATCACGCCGACCTGGCCCGTGCACGGGAGCTGGCATGCCGCTGCTAGCCCGTACGATCATGACGCCGCTGACCATCGAGATCTCCCGTGGTGCGCTCGGCCGGCTCGACGCAGTCGTTGCCGACGGCCGCATCTCCGGCCGTGGCCGGGTCGCCGCCGTGCTCGGTACGGGCATCGGGCCGGACCTCGTCGACCAGGTCTCGAAGTCACTGCCGGCCGCGGATCTGTTGTCGATCGACGCCGGCACATACGACTCCGCGATCGCGCTCGCCGAACGGCTGAAGGCACCCGAATACGACGCGGTCGTCGGCGTGGGCGGCGGGAAGATCATCGACACGGTGAAATACGCGGCGAGCCAGCGCGGCATGTCAATGGTCGCGGTCGCGACGAGTCTCGCGCACGATGGCCTCGCGTCGCCGGTGAGCACGCTTGCCCACCTCGGCGGGTACCCGTCCTATGGCGTACACATCCCGATCGCGGTCGTCGTCGACTTGGACATCGTGGCGCGCAGCCCGGCGTACCAGATCAGGTCCGGCATCGGAGACGAGCTGTCGAACTTGTCCGCGTGCGCGGATTGGGAGTTAAGCCACGCGATCACCGGCGAACCGATCGACGGCCTCGCGCTGTCGCTTGCGCGCACCGGCGCCGAGGCGGTGCTCGACCATCCGGGCACGATCACGGACGTCGACTTCCTCGCGACACTGGCGCGATCGCTGGTGCTCGGCGGCGTCGCGATGGCGGTCGCCGGATCAAGCCGGCCGTGCAGCGGTGCGTGCCACGAGATCACGCATGCGCTGACGGCAAAGCACCCGGACGCGGCGAGCCACGGCGTCTCCGCCGGCCTCGGCGCACTGTTCGCCATGTTCTTGCGGGCGCGCCTCGACACGGCCCACGGCCCGACATTCCACCGCATGTCATCGGCGCTCGAACGGCACGGTGTGCCGCGCCTGCCGGCGGACATCGGCCTGACCGCCACGGAATTCGCGGACGTGGTGGCATTCGCGCCGGCCACCCGACCGGGTCGCTACACGATCCTTGAGCATCTGGCGCTCGACCCCGCCGCCGTCGTCACCGCCGTCGAGGAGTTCGTCGATGCGGTCGGTGATACACCGTGACGCGCGTCCTCCTGTTCGCGACGCAGGCGACACCGGACGGCACGCCCACCGCGCTGTTGCCGATCAACGGCGTGCCGGCGGTTGAGCGCCTTGCCGACCAGCTGCGCCTAGTGGAGAGCGTGAACATCACCGTCATCACGCGACCCGGCTGGGCAGACCGACTGCGCGTCGGTGGCCTGAGCGCGGTGGAAAGCGAAGATGTCGCGAACGATCTCGCGGTCATCGGAGCGGCGGTCGCCGGCACCGACGGCGCCGTCGTCCTCGCCGCCGCGGACCTCGTTGCGCACACCGGCGCACTGACGTCGTTCGCCGGGCCGCGCGCCACCCGGACCTCCGCCGCCGTCCAGGCCGCAAAAAACGTACGGTTCGGCGCGTACGGCGAACCGGTCATGCGCGAGCGGAACATGGTGGTCTCGGTCGGCACGCACCAGCGCGTCGTCACGCGACCGAACGCGATGTTCCGCGCGCTGCTTCGCGTCAGCGCCGCCGACCGGCAACGTCTCTACGACACCTGCTCCGCGCTGCGCACCGAGGCCATCGACAGCGGTCGCGATCTTGACGCCGATGCCGGCGAGTACGGCGCCGTCGGGCTCATGCTGCTCGGCCTGGTACGGACCGGTGTCGACGTCGCGGCAGTGAACCCGCGCGTCTACGTCTGCCACCGGATCGACTCGGTCGACGCGGCCGGTGCGACCGAGGTAGCGCTCGCTCGCGTCGACGAGGACGCGGCCGCGCTGCGGATGGGTGTCAAGGAGGACGACGAGTTCTTCGCTACGTACCTGGTGCACTCGTACACGCCTAGGTTGGTGAAGTTCTTCGCCCGGCGGGGCATCACGCCGACGCAGGTGACCTGGATGTCGGTGGGCGTCGGGGTGCTCGCCGCCCTGCTGTTCGCGATCGGCGTGCGGTGGCTGTGGATTCCCGGTGCGGTGGTCCTCTACGCGAGCTTCATCCTCGATTGCAGTGACGGCTCGCTCGCGCGATACACCGGCAACTTCAGCCGGTACGGCGGCTGGCTCGACATGATTGCCGACCGCGGTAAGGAATATCTCGTGTTCGCCGGTGCCGCGATCGGCGGGGTACGGCTGCACGAGCCCGCGGTCTGGGGGCTCGCCATCACCGCGATGGTGGTGCAGACCGTACGGCACATGGTCGACACGTGGTACGGCGCGCTGCAGGACACCGCGACGCGCGCCCTGCCGGTCGTGCCATTAGGCTCGCCACGCGATGCGCTCGGGTTGCGGGCGGCCGGCGGAGGCGGCGCGGCAGAGGCCGGCGGCGAGGGCACCGCGACGTCCGAAGGGCATTCCGGCGCGGCCGCGGTGGGCGCGAAGCTCGGCCAGTTGTCGGCCACCGCACATGGGCACTACCGCTCGCCAGCGTATTGGTTCAAGCGCTCCGTCGTGATGCCGATCGGCGACCGCTGGCTGCTGATGGCGATCGCGATCTCGATCGGTGGTCCGCGCGTGATGTTCATCGCGCTGCTGATCGCGATCGGGCTCGCGTTCGCGTACGTGCTGGCCGGCCGTACGCTGCGGGCACTGGCCATGCGCGTGGTCGTGATGCCGCACTACAACATTGGATATCAGCGCGACGACGGCTTCATCGCGCGACTGATCGGCCGCGCGAGTGCCGGTGCCGCCATGTCACCGCTGGTTGCCGTCCTGCCCGGACTCGTCTGCACGCTCGTCACGCTCGGCTTCGCGATCGGTGGCGACGTGGCAGCGCGCTGGGTTGTGCTGCCGCTCGGCGTACTGGCGCTCTTCGGCGCGACGGCGGCCGACAGTCCACACGACGGTCCACTCGACTGGCTCACGGCTGCCGGGCTGCGTGCCGTCGAGTACGTCTTCATCGTGACCGCGGGCATCCTCGGCGGCGTGCCGCTCTGGCTCGTGTTCAGTCTGCTGTTCGTGCTCGTCATGTATCACTACGACCTCGTCGCGCGGATCGAAAAGCCGGAAACCCCGGTCGCCGGCATCGGACTGTTGCGCGGCTGGGACATCCGAGTAGTGATCATCGCGGTGACGACGGCGCTCGGCTGGGCGGAAGTCGCCTACGCGGTGGGTACGGTCGTGATCGGCGGCGTGTTCCTGACCGCGGCCTTGAACGGCTGGCGGCGCACATCACGCGCGGACCAGGCGGCGGCCGCGCGCGGCACACCCGCGACCGCGTCAAAGTAGTCGCATGTCGCCGGGCCGGCTCGTATGCGAG
>DASTMZ010000180.1:0-2659 GCA_035713725.1 Micromonosporaceae bacterium | reverse complement strand
CACGCGGCCGTAGCGCCGGTAGAACGTGGCGAAGATCAGTCCCATAGCCGCGTTGCCGGCGAACGCGCCGAAGCCTTGGTAGAGGTGGTAGGAGCCGCGGATCACCGCGGACAAGCCGATCGCGGCCGGTGTGCGCCAGCGCAGGTCGCGCAGCCGCGTGAGCAGGTAGCCGACGACGATGACCTCTTCGACCGTGGCGTTCTGAATGGCCGACAGGATCAGCACCGGGATCGCCCACCAGACATGTGGCAGCGACGCCGGCACGACGGTGGCACCGATGCCAAGCTGGCGCCCGAGGGCGTACAACCCGATCCCGGGTACGCCGATGCAGAGCGCCAGCGTCACCCCGATGCCGAGGTCACGCCCCGGTTGTCGGGCGTCGAGGCCCAGCAAGCGGGTCGGGTCACCGTGGTCGCGGCGTAGCAGATGGATCGCCAGCGCGACCGGCACCAGCGGCACGAAGATGTAGAACAGCTGAAGTGCCAGGTCGAGCCAGGGTCGGCCGGGCGCCAACGAGGTGTTCAGCTGTGCGACTGCTCGGGACAATCCGCCGGGCGCAGTCAGGTCACCGATGAGTTGGATGAACGCGTGCACCGCGCTAGCGCCGAGCGACAGCAGGAAGACGATGACGACTTCGTTACGCAGGACGGTCCGCGGCAGGTCAGATCGCGGCGATCCAGTGATCCAATCCGGGTCGTCGTACCACATCTCGTGCGCCGCCGCGCGCAGCCGAGGGATCGCGCCACGCAGCGGAGCCGGCCCGCGCCGGCCGTCGGGCGGCGGCCGGTCCTCGACCTGCGACTGCATCCGTATCCCCTGTCATCGGCAGTGGACCGCGACCGCGCCGCACGCGGCACACGCCGAGCGCCTGCCCGCGCGGATCCGGATCGCGTTGATTCGGCCGCTACCCCGCTCTGGCCGCTAATGATTGCACGCCCGCCGGGCATCGACCTGTGCTTCGACCGGTGAGCTCGTTCGGCACGTGCGGTAGTGCCGGCGACCGCGGCTCGACTGACCCAGCCCACGGGGCGCACCCGCACAGCCGGCAGCGACGTCAGCCGACCCGGTCGGCGGGCCGCACCCGCGTCGTGGACACGAAGCGGCGTTGGTTTGACGCGTGCCGACGCGTCTGCGGGCGCACCGCATCCATTGACTCGCCGTCTTTGCGGCGCGCCTGCGACACGCCGTATACCGCGCTGGCCTGCCGGACCGGAAGAATGCCGGCGTCGACGGCCTCGAGTGGCGGCGCGCCGGGCGGCGACGGCACGGAGGCGACGCCGCGTGCCCAGATCACCGGCCGGAGCACGACGGTCTTGCCGCGCCGACTCCGACCAGTTCGCGAGAACACGCCGGCCACCAGGTCGTTGATCTTCACGACGATGGCGACGACGAGCGGCAGCAGGATGACCGCGAGCCAGGTCACGAACTCGGCGAGCGCCATCAGGCCGGCCAGCGCGATGGCGCCCTCGAACATCAAGAAGCACGCTAATCCGCCGGGATGAATGTGCTTGAGGCGCAGCGCGCGAGCGTAGAGCGTCGGATTGGTTCCGCCAGTCGTCCGACGACGTCGATTGGTCACCTCACGCCTCCCGCTTCCGTGCCGCACTCATCGCAAACACCGCGCGCTCCAGTGCGTACCCCCGGTCCTCTGATCCGCCCTTGACCTCGGCGTTGCAGACCGCCGTGGCGTGCATGGCCGCCACAAGGCCGGCGGGGGTCCAACCGCGCGCCTGTCGCTGTGCGCGCTCGACCTTCCAGGTCGGCATGCCCAATGTGGACGCCAGCTGGTACGCGTTGCCACGGCCGGCCGACGCGACCCGTGCGACGGTTCGTACGCCATCGGCCAGCGCATCGGCGATCGGCACCGGGTCGACGCCCACCTGGAGTGCCCAACGGAGCGACTCCAGCGCGCCCGGGACGTCGCCGACCATCGCGGCATCCGCCACCGCGAATCCGCTCACCTCGGCGCGCCCACGGTAGTAGCGAGCCACCGTCTCGGCCGTGATGCGACCTTCGGTGTCGGCGGTGAGCTGCGCCGTCGCGGCGGCGAGCTCACGCAGATCGGTGCCGACCGCGGCAATCAGTGCCTCGGCCACGTCGACGCCACATGAACTGCCCAGCCGGTGGAACTCGTCTCGTACGAAGTCGACACGCTCGCGATGCCGCGTGATCTTCATCGCCGTCTCGACGTGCGCCCCCGCGGTGCGCAGTCCGTCAACGAACGCCTTGCCCTTCGCGCCGCCGGCGTGCACTGCGATGACGACGAGATCGGGGTCCGGCTCGCGGGCGTAGTCGAGCAGCGCCGCCGCGACGTCCTTCGCAACGTTCTGCGCGTTGGCCAGGACCACGATGCGACGGCCGCCGAACAACGACGGGCTGAGCAACGCCGCAACCTCGCCGACCGTGGTGCCACCCGCGTCTACCTCGCGCATTTCAACGGATTCGTCGTCGGCTCGCGCCGCCACCACCGCGGCGTGCACCGCACGCGACACCAAAAACTCGTCGTCACCGGTGATGAGGACGATCGATGAGGTCGCGGCAGTCACGTCGCCTATCCTAAAGCGATCGTCGCCACAGAGGGTATCCCTTACCTTACGGAGCGCTGTAGTCGATCGGGTGACGTTTGCCTCATCGGCCAGCGAGCAGGATCGTGCGGACG
>DASTMZ010000179.1:0-9569 GCA_035713725.1 Micromonosporaceae bacterium | reverse complement strand
GTCGCCGGCCCGGAGACCACCGACACCGACTTCACGTGGGCCGAGTTCCTGCGGCGCAACAACGACGAGCTCGTCGCGGGCTGGGGCAACCTGGTCAACCGTACGATCTCGATGGCCGCCAAGAACTTCGGCGAGATTCCGGCCGCGGGTGAGCTGACCGCCGACGATTCCACGTTGCTGGCCAAGGTCGCGGCCGGTTTCGACACGGTCGGCGGCCTGATTGCGCGGCACCGCCAGAAGGCCGCGATCAACGAGGCGATGCGCATCGTCGGTGAGGCGAACAAATACCTGTCCGACGAGGCGCCGTGGAAGCTCAAGGACGACCGCGAGCGCATGGGCACCGTGCTGCACGTCGCGCTGCAGGTCATCAAGGACTGCAACACGATGCTCACGCCGTTCCTGCCGCACGCCGCTCAGCAGATCCACGAGTTGCTCGGTGGCACCGGCGTGCACGCGCCGATGCCGGAGATCCGTGAGGTCGACGACCTCGACGGCGGGCCGGGCTATCCGATCCTGACCGGGGACTACACCGACGGTGCCCGTTGGGAGCACGTCGCGATCCAACCGGGGACGGTGTTGCAGCCGCCGAAGCCAGTGTTCCGCAAGCTTGATCCGTCCATCGTGGAGGAGGAGCTCGCCCGGTTGGGCGCCGCGCAATGACCGAAGCGGAGTCTCGCGTGGTGCAGGCCGCTCGCCGTCGGGCCGCTGATCGTCCGCCACCGCCCGAGCCGCTCGCGGTCCCGGTGCTCGACAGCCATACGCATCTCGACATCGTCGGCGGCTCGGCCTCTGCGGCGATGGCCGAGGCGGCGGCGGTCGGCGTCACGCGAATCGTGCAGGTTGGTGTCGACGAGCCGTCGTCGCGATGGAGCGCGGCGCTCGCCGATGCCGAGCCCGCGGTGGTCGCCACGGTTGCGCTGCACCCGAACGAAGCGCCGCGACTGTCCAATCTGGACGAGTCGCTGCGGGCCATCGAGGGCCTGGCTCACCTGCCACGGGTACGCGGGATCGGCGAAACCGGTCTGGACACGTACCGGACCGGGGAGGGCGGCCGTGCGGCACAGGAGGCGAGCTTCCGAGCGCACATCGCCTTCGCGAAACGGTTCGTCAAGGCACTCGTAATCCACGATCGGGACGCGCACCCAGACGTGTTGCGGGTGCTGGACGAGGAGGGTGCGCCGGACACCGTGGTGATGCATTGCTTCTCCGGCGACGAGGCGTTCGCGCTCGAGTGTCTCCGGCGCGGCTTCGTGCTGAGCTTCGCGGGTACGGTGACGTTCAAGAACGCGACCGGCCTGCGTGCCGCGGCCCGGGTCACCCCGCTCGACCAGCTGCTCGTGGAGACCGACGCGCCCTACTTGACGCCGATGCCGCATCGCGGTCGACCGAACGCGCCCTACCTGATTCCGTTGACCGTACGAGGACTCGCCGCCGCGACCGGCCGTGACCTCGACGAGGTGTGCGCCGGCATCTCGGCCACCGGCGAACGAGTCTTCGGGCCGTGGCATCCCGGCCCATAGGCACACGGGCTCATGACGGGTCGGGCTCATGAGCGGTCGGGCTCATAGCACGTCGAACACTGCACGCAGCAGGCGATTCACGTCGTCGAGCTCGGTCGGGGTCAATCGTCCGACGCGTTCGCCGAGCGCCTTCTCGACGTCGACGGCGCGGATCTGATCGAGCATCAGCCTCGTCTCGACACCGGTCACGACCACCGTCGGTCGGAATGCGTACGGGTGGGCGGTCGTCGACGTGGGCGCCACGAGCGCGGTCGACAGGCGCAGGTCATCGGACTGGAGCACGACGCCGTAGCGGGGTCCGCGCTGTTCGTGGCCGACCGCGTCGCGCGGCGCGCGCAGTCGGTAGACGTCACCACGCACTGATCTCGTCCATCTCGGCCATCACACGTCGAACTTCGGCCAAGTCGTCGGGGTTGTTGCGGGCGTGTTCGGCGTCCGCGCGCATCCGGGCGCGTACCGCGGCTCGATCGTGCTCATCGACGAGACGTGCGATGGTCTCGTCGACCGACACCCCGCCGAAGTCCTCGTCGCGGATCCGCATGACGCGATCGCGCGTCGCGCGACTGATCCGCATCGTGGTGGTAGGCGTCTCCGTCATACGTGTAGTCTACAGATCCATATACAATTCGCATACCGACGGCCGCCCACTTACGGATCGCGTGCCGGAATAGGGTGATCGCGTGATCGAGTTGGCCGGGCTGCTCGGGCCGGCCGACGTACGCCGGCTCGCCGCGGCCCTCGGGGTACGCCCAACGAAGTCGCTCGGGCAGAACTTCGTCCACGACCCGAACACAGTGCGCAGGATCGTCGCGACCGCAGATCTCGCGCCGGACGACGTGGTGATCGAGGTCGGTCCCGGACTCGGGTCGTTGACGCTGGCGCTCGTACAGTCCGCGGCACACGCGTACGCGGTCGAGATCGATGCCGTGTTGTCCGCTGCGCTGGCCAACACGGTCGCATCGCGGCTGCCCCAACATGCGGACCGGTTGACCGTGGTGCCGTTGGATGCGCTGAAGATCGTGCCGGGTGACCTCGCCGGCCCACTGCCGACCGCGCTCGTGGCCAACCTGCCCTACAACGTCGCGGTGCCCGTGGTGCTGCATCTCCTCGCCGTGCTGCCGAGCCTTCGCCGTGGGTTGGTGATGGTGCAGAAGGAAGTCGCCGACCGGCTCGCCGCCGCGCCCGGCTCGAAGACGTACGGCGTGCCAAGCGTCAAGCTCGCGTGGTACGCGACCGCGCGCCCGGCCGGTCGCGTCCCGCCGAGCGTGTTCTGGCCGGTGCCGAACGTCGAGTCCGGGCTGGTCGCGTTCGCCCGACACGAGCCGCCGCCCGGTGCCGAGCGGCTCGCCACGTTCGAGGTCATCGACGCGGCGTTCGCCCAGCGCCGCAAGATGCTGCGGAGCGCGCTCGCCGGGTGGGCCGGCAGCCCGTCCACGGCCGCCGAGATTCTGACCGCGGCCGGCGTTGACCCGGGCGCGCGTGGCGAGACGCTCGACGTCACGGAGTTCGCCGCGATCGCGGCCGCCCGGCATGCCGGCACCGGCTGAGCCTGCGACGGCTGGCAGACTGCGCACTGTGACGCACACAGGAGTGACCCGGTGACCGAGCCGCTGAACGCCGAGGAACGCCGGCCGCGGCTCGGCGCGAGCGGTCCGGTCCGGGTACGTGTGCCTGCCAAGATCAACCTGCACCTGGGCGTCGGGCCGATCCGTCGCGATGGGTACCACGAGCTGACCACCGTCTATCACGCCGTCTCGCTCTACGACGAGGTCAGCGCGCGGCGCGGCGACCAGCTCACCCTGACCATGGAGGGGGAGGGCACCGGCGAGCTGCCACTCGACGAGACCAACCTCGTCATGCGGGCCGCGCACGTGCTCGCCAAGTCCGCCGGCGTACCCGCGATAGCCCGCCTTCACCTGCGCAAGCAGATCCCGGTCGCCGGTGGCCTCGCGGGCGGCAGCGCGGACGCCGCGGCCGCGCTCGTCGCGTGCGACGCCCTATGGGGCTGCGGTCTCAGCCGCGACGAACTCGCCGACCTTGCCGCCGAGGTCGGGTCGGACGTGCCGTTCCTGGTGCTCGGCGGTACGGCGCTCGGCACCGGCCGCGGCGAGGCAGTGAGCCCGGTGCTCGCCCGTGCGACCACCTGGCACTGGGTGATCGCTACCGCGCACGGCGGACTGTCCACACCGGACGTCTATCGGGAGCTCGATCGCCGGCGCGAGACCGGCGTGGCGGCCGAACCGCTCGGTGCGCCGGATGCGCTGATGGCGGCGCTGCGGCAGCGCGACCCGGCGGTGCTCGCCGCCGCACTCGGCAACGACATGCAGCTTGCCGCGCTGGCGCTGCGCCCCGAACTCGGCGAGACGCTCGCCGCCGGTACGGCCGCCGGCGCGCTCGCCGCGATGATGTCCGGCTCCGGGCCGACGTGTGTGTTCCTCGCGCGCGACGCGGCGGACGCCGCTCGCATCGCCGCCGAGTTGGACGCGTCGCCGGTGTGTCGAGCCGCGATCGCGGTGACCGGACCGGTGGCCGGCGCCCGGGTGCTGTGACCGTGGCGGCGGTCCACTGATGGCGAACATCGTCAACCTCGATCGCGTGTCCAAGGCGTACGCCACCGCCGGACCACTGCTCGTCGACGTCTCGATCGGGTTGGACGACTCGGATCGGGTCGGGGTGGTCGGTCTCAACGGCGCCGGCAAGTCGACGCTGCTTCGCTTGCTGACAAAGGCCGAGCAGCCGGATTCCGGCCGGGTCACGCACCGGCGCGACTTGCGCGTGCTGTCGCTGCCGCAGCAACTCGACCTGGCGCCCGACCTGACGGTGCGCGACGTCGTGATCGGCGACGCGTGGCTCGCGGCGGAGTTCGCGGCCGAGCACGACTGGGCCGGCGACGCCGGTGTCCGAGCCGTACTCGACGGCCTCGGCATGCCACACCTCGGGCTGGACAATGCGATCGGTCCGATGTCCGGTGGCGAGCGGCGCCGTGTAGCGCTGGCCGCACTGCTTGTGCGCGGTTCCGACCTCCTGGTACTCGACGAGCCCACGAACCACTTGGACGTGGCGGGCGTCGCGTGGCTCGCCGAGCACCTGCTCGCACGGCGCGGCGCGCTCGTCGTCGTCACCCACGATCGGTGGTTTCTCGACGCGGTCGCGTCGCTCATGTGGGAGGTCGCGGATCAGACGATTCGCGGGTACGAGGGCGGCTTCGCCGCGTGGACCCTCGCGCGTGCCGAGCGGGTCCGGCTCGCCACCGACGCGGAGGCACGGCGCCAGAACGTGCTGCGCAAGGAGGTCGCCTGGCTCCGCCGCGGTCCACCGGCCCGGACGAGCAAACCGAAGTTTCGCATCGAGGCCGCGAACGCGCTGATCGCCGACGTACCGCCGGCCCGGGACACCGTGTCACTCGCGCGGCTCGCGACCGCTCGACTGGGCCGGCAGGTCTACGACCTCGCCCACGTGACGCTGCGCGCCGGCGACAAGACCCTGGTCACCGACCTGACGTGGCACGTCGGCCCGGGCGACCGCATCGCGATCGTCGGTGCGAACGGTGCGGGCAAGTCCACGCTGCTTCGGCTGCTCGCCGGCGAGCGGCAACCCGACGACGGTCGGATCACGCGCGGGAAGACGGTCCGGGTCGCGCACCTGTCGCAGGAACTCGGTGAGCTGCCCGACGACGTACGGCTGTTGGAGGCGGTCGAGCAGGTGGCCAACCGGGTCCGCCTCGGCGAGCGGGAGCTATCCGCCGTACAGCTCGCCGACGTGTTCGGCTTCACCGATCGCCGGCTGTGGACACCGGTCGCCGACCTCTCCGGCGGCGAGCGGCGACGCCTGCAGATGTTGCGCCTGCTCGCCACCGAGCCCAACGTGCTGCTGCTGGACGAGCCGACCAACGACCTCGACACCGACACCCTGGCCGCGCTCGAGGACCTGCTCGATACGTGGCCGGGCACGATGGTGGTGGCGAGCCATGACCGGTACCTCGTCGAGCGCGTCACCGACCACGTGTACGGCATGTTCGGCGACGGCCGGCTCATGCACCTGCCCGGTGGTGTCGAGGAGTATCTCACTCGATCCGGCACCAACGCGGCGTCCATCACAGCGGCTGACTCGGCGCCTCGCGACGTGCGCTACGCGTCTAATGCGGGTACCAGTCAGGGCCGAGGCGGTCCGACGGCGGCCGAGGCTCGGGCGGCGCGCAAGGAGGTCGCACGCCTGGAGCGGGTGCTCGACCGGTTGGCCGACCGCGCGGCGCAGGTCCACGCGGACATGGCCGACCACGCGACGGACTACGAAAGGATCACCGCGCTGGACACGCAGCTGCGGTCGATCGAGTTGGAACGAGCGGAAGCCGAGCAGGCCTGGTTGGCCGCGGCGGAACGCGCCGGCGACGGGTAGCGCCAACGCACCCAGGGGGTGGTCGCAGTCGTGACACCGGGTGGGCGACAATACGGATCGACCATGGCACGGATCGACCATGGCGCGGCGCGCGCCCGAAGGATGCTGAAGAGGACCCGATGTCACACATTCCGGTAAACCACCCGCTGCGGACGTTCTACCGCTTCCTCGCCGCGCTGGCCGGCATCTACGTCCTCATCCTCGGCATCGTCGCGTTCACCAAGACCAGCGACCTGCCCGCGTTCGAGCAGCACAACCTGCCGTGGACGCTGGGCCTGCGGACGAACCTGGCGTTCGCCACCATCTCCATGGTGGCCGGCGCGGTGATCATCGTGGCCGCGCTCATCGGTCGGAACGTGGACCGCTTCATCAACGTGGCCGGCGGCATCGCGTTCATGGCAATGGGCGCGCTGATGATGGTGCTGATGGAGACCGACGCGAACTTCCTGGGCTTTTCGATGGCCAACTGCATCGTGTCCTTCGTCATCGGCGTCGTGCTCTTCACCGCCGGGCTCTACGGCAAGACCGGCCCGGAACATCTCGCTCGCGCCGAGGAGTTGGCCCGCACCGGGCACTGATCGCCGGTTCAAGGGTCGCAAACCGACGGATCGCGGCGCTTGCCGGTGCATGCTGGTCGACAATTGGGGTACATAGGGCGAAGGGACCCGCACCACACGTCGCTCGGCACCCGCCGTTCGGTCGCGAGATCGTTCGGGCCGGGCGGCGTGAGGAGGAGCCATGCCGACCCATATCCCGGTCAACCACCGGCTGCAGCCGTATTACCGTTTCCTGGCCGCCGTCGCGGGCGGGTACGTGCTCGCCTTCGGGATCGCTGGCGTCATCCGTACCGCCGGTAAGCCGTTCTTCGATCAAACGAACGAGACGACCGTGCTCGGGTTGCGGTCGAACATGGCGTTCGCGATCTTGTCGATCGTGGTGGGCGCCATCGTGCTCGGCGGCGCCGTGGTGGGCCGCAACCTCGATCACTTCATCAATCTGGTCGGTGGCGTGGTGTTCCTGGTCGCCGGCATGTTGATGATGACGTTGCTGCAGACCAACGCGAACTTCCTGAACTTCCAGATGTCGACGTGCATCGTGTCGTTCGTGATCGGAGTCGTGCTCTTCACCGCCGGTCTCTACGGCCGGGTGGGCAGCCACGCCGATCATCTGCGGGAGGAGCGCTTCCGGCGGCACGTGACCGACGACCCGCAGGATCACAAGTGGGCGTTCCATGGCGCGCCGCCGCGTGAGACCGAGAACGACCCGGACGTCCATCGGTTCGCGTAGCGACCCGTCGCCGCGCTCAGCGCGGTATGGCGCGCTCAGCGAGGTATGGCGCGCTCAGCGCGGTATGGCGCGCTCAGCGCGGTATGGCGCGCTCAGCGCGCGGGCGCCGGCCGCGTCACCAGCGTCGGCCGCGACTCCATGTGTGACAGCCCGCGCCAGGCGATGTTCACCAGGTGCGCGGCCACCGCCTCCTTGCGAGGCTTGCGCACCTCGAGCCACCAGCGCCCGGTCAGCGCGACCATGCCGACCAGCGCCTGCGAGTAAAGCTCGGCGAGCTTCGGGTCGAAGCCGCGGGTCTTGAACTCCGCACCGAGAATGTGCTCGACCTGATGGGCGACGTCGTTGAGGACGCTGGAGAAGTTGCCGGATCCCGAGCCGACCGGTGAATCGCGGACCAGGACGCGGAACCCGTCGGTCTCGCCCTCGATGTAGTCGAGTAACGCCAACGCCGCCTGCTCGAGCAGGTCGCGGGGGTGGCCGGCGGTGAGCGCCGCGGTCACGCGGTCCAGCAGCGACCGCACCTCGCGGTCGACGACGACGGCGTACAGGCCCTCCTTGCCGCCGAAATGCTCGTAGACCACCGGCTTGGAGACCTTCGCGCGTGCGGCGATCTCCTCGATCGAGGTCGCGTCGAAGCCGCGTTCGGCAAACAGCGAGCGACCGATCGCAATCAGCTGTTCGCGGCGCTGCGCCGAGGACATGCGTACGCGCGAGCCGTTCTTCGACGGGGTTGCGTCGGACGTGTCGCTCACGTGCTCATGGTGCCAGGGCTAGCTGTCGAGCCGGCTATCGACCCGATCGTGGTCACCGTCCCGATGCGGCGCTCGGCGCCACCCGCTTCGCGGCGATGCGCTCGGCGCGTGGCCAGCGTACGTCGTGCACCCAGCCGAACTTCTCGAACAGCCAGATAGTCCGCGCCGAGATGTCGATCTGCCCGCGAAGCACGCCGTGCCGCGCGCACGTCGGATCCGCGTGGTGCAGGTTGTGCCAACTCTCGCCGAACGACAGGACCGCCAGCGGCCAGAAGTTGGCCGCCTTGTCGCCCTTGCGGACCTCGAACGGGCGCTCGCCGACCACGTGACAGATCGAGTTGATCGACCATGTGACGTGGTGCAGGAACGACACTCGTACGAGTCCGGCCCAGAACAGCGCCCACAGCGCGCCGGTCCACGACCACGTGACGAGGCCACCGATCGCGGCCGGCAGCAGGATCGAGACGCCGACGAGGACGCCGAAGAACTTGTCGATGCGCTGGATGTCGCGGTCGGCGAGGAGATCGGGAGCAAATCGGGCGCGGTTGGACATCTCACGATGGAACAGCCAGCCCATATGCGCGTACCAGAGACCTTTGGTGAGGCCCCAGAACGTGGCACCGAACCGCCACGGCGAGTGCGGATCGCCCTCGACGTCGGAGAACGTGTGGTGGCGGCGGTGGTCGGCAACCCACTGGGTCGGCGCGCCCTGGATCGCCATCGCGCCGGCGATCGTGACCATGACGCGTACCCATCGCTTTGCCTTGAACGAGCCGTGCGTCAGGTAGCGGTGGTAGCCGACCGTGACACCGAGGCCGGTCAGCACGTAGAAGAACCCACCGATCGCCACGTCGGTCCAGGTCAGTGCGCCGCCCCAGGCCAGCGGTACGGCGACGACGAGCGCGATGAACGGTACGACGACGAAGGCCCACAGTCCGATCACGATCCCGATCGGCTGCTTGCCTTCGACCAGTGGCTTGGCGCCCCGAGGCGTGGCCTCCGGCGCTTGGGGTTGCTGCTGGAGAATGCCGGTTGTCATGGCTGACCTCGCGATGTCGATGGGCTCAGCGGGCTCGAGTCGATGGCTATGCGGGTCGATCGCAGCGCAGTCGGCGCCAGGCACCAGCACTTACGCTAACGTAACCTACGGTTGCGTAACCTTGTTAGCGCCAAAGTTGGCCGGTAGCTGCCATGCCGGCGGACGGTTGGCGAAACTCCTGGTGATCGGGCCGTTACGCGGGAGTAGCCTGTCGTACGCGCGTTCTAACTTAGGCTCATGACCCCAGACACGAGCGCGGCGGATGCTCGCCGATTGCGGCGCGACGGTTGGTCGGTGAACGACATCGCGGTCGAGTTAGGCGTGGCGCGATCGACCGCCTGGCGATGGGTACGAGACCTGCCGCTCGACCCGGACTCCGAGCGCGCGAAGGCCAAGCGAGCCCACGCGAAGGCAATGACCGACGGCCGATGGGCGCGTCATCGAGCGGAACGTGACGCACAACGCGCCGCCACGATCGCGCGGACCGTCGACGAGATCGGTGCGCTCACCGATCGCGAAGTCCAGCTGATCGGCGCGGCGATCTACTGGTGCGAGGGTACGAAGTCCAAGCCGTGG
>DASTMZ010000178.1:0-5221 GCA_035713725.1 Micromonosporaceae bacterium | reverse complement strand
CGTCGTCGGCGTCGACGTTTCGGATGGTGCAGCCGTGGCCGGTGCGCTCGGGCTCGACGCGGTGCCGACCGGTGCGGACGCGGCAGGCACCGCACCGAGGCCGCCGGTTCCCGTGGTCTTCGCGCACGCCGCGAGCGTGCTGCCGACGAGCGCCAGGCCCGCAACGCCAAGGCCTAGGACGAGTCGCGGTCCGACCGCGGCCATCGGACGTCGGGACACGGCAGGTCCTTCCGAGGGTACGGCCGATGCACGGTCGGCCGCGTCACATGGCGACCGGGTGGTGCGCCATCGGCATCGAAGCGATGTCGGCCTGAGGATAGGGGTAGGGCGCAACTGGCGCGTCGCCTCGACAGCCAGCGCACGATGTCCGTTCGCTCTGTCAGGTGGTGTGCGTTGGCGGTCGTCGGGCCGGCAGTGCGCCTGCGTTGTCTGGGCTCGGCTCGACGCGCGCGGCCGGCAGGCGCGACGCGATCGTTGCGAGGTCCGCACCCGTGGCGGCGATGTGCTCGAACATGTCCGTGGTCGCATCGCGTACCAGCGTGACGAACAATGCGCACGCGGCTTCACATTGCAGGCGCCGCTGATAGCTCCGGCTCGACATCGCAACGTCCTGACCGTCCAGGCGCAGCCGCCACGACCAGTCGGCGCGGCCCGACCGCGCCGCGACCGCCACGGCTTGGTCGACGCGGGTCTGCAAATCGGCGACCGCCTGCAGACATCTGGACAGATCCGGATACGTGGTCGCGGAACGTGCCACGTCACGATTGTTGGCGGCGAGCAACCGCCAGCTCAGCGGCTGCTCGGCAACGTCGATGTCCGCGGCGCGCATCGGTCGACCGGGCCGGCCCCGATGAGGCGCGACAAAGATCGTGAACCGGGGCAGGGCCACGCGGACTCCCATCAACATCGGTCGTTCGACGCGAGACCGTACGGCTCACAGGTTCGCGTACCCCGATGGCGTAGCCGTAGCCATTGCGTGAACAGACCACCTTCTTTCGGATACGCGTACGTCACCCGAGCGGCGCGACGAGGGTTCCTCGGTTGCGGCGTGACTGATAGCGTCGGCCGTTACTGGCAGGTAACCAGCTGGGAGGCTGGCCGCATGGCGGAGTCGACGGACTCACACAGCAACGACAAACCGTGAACTACGAGCGGCGCGGCTCCGGTACGCCGCTGGTGCTGCTTCACGGCATCGCACACCGTTGGCAGGCGTGGGAGCCGGTTCTCGACGAGCTGGCCGAGCACCATGACGTGATCGCCGTCGACCTGCCGGGGTTCGGGCTGTCACCGGCACCGGACGGCGGCTGGCCAGATTCCGTACCCGGGCTGGCCGCCTTGCTCGGCTCGTACCTCGCCTCGCTCGGCGTCGACCGACCACATCTGGCCGGCAACAGCCTCGGCGGTGCGCTCGCGATTGAACTCGCGGCCGCCGGCCGCGCGCGATCGGTCACCGCGTTGTCGCCACTAGGTTTGGGCACCGCTACCGAATCCTGGTGGGGGTTCGGCGTGCTCGTGGAGCACCGCGTGCTGTCGTTCCTGCCGGAAGCCGCGATCCGTCGCGTGGTCGCGACGCCGATTGGGCGCCGACTGTCGATGGCGATGATCATGTCCGCGCCGGATCGGCTCACCCCGGAGCGCTGCACCCGCGACGCGCTGGCGATGCGACGCGGCAAGGGTTTCCGGCCGGTGGCGCGCATGACGCGCGGATATCAGCTGCCGGCGGTGACGGTCGACGTACCGATGACGATCGCGTGGGGCGACCGCGACCGGATCCTGTTGCCACGCCAGGCGATTCGTGCGCGCAACCGTCTACCGAGCGCGCGCCACCTCACGTTGCCACGCTGCGGACACGTACCCATGGGAGACAATCCGTCGCTCGTCGCGCGCACCATCCTCGAGACAACGGGCGCCGTCGTGCCGAAGTGAGCCGTCGCGATCCCCTCAGGCGCGCGTGATCCGGGTGAACACGCAGTCTCGGATGGTCCGGCCCGCCGCTATGCCGCGACTCTCGAACTTGGTCAGCGGCCGCCCGTACGGTTGGCCACCCGACCGTGGCGCGAAGCCGTCGAACATGTTGCGCAGCCCGGGATCCGCCGACAACACCGCGAGCATCTGGTCGGCGTACGGCGCCCAGTCGGTGGACGTGTGCAGCGTGCCGCCGGGACTCAGCCGATCGCTCATAAGCGCGACTATGCCGGGTCGGATGATGCGACGCTTGTGATGGCGGGCCTTCGGCCAGGGGTCTGGAAAGAACACGTGGATCGCGGCCAACGAACCAGAGGTCACGCCGTGGCGGAGCAGTTCGACGCCGTCACCGCGCGCCGCCGCGACATTGGTGACGCCCGACGCCTCGGCACGCGCGAGCAACGCGCCGAGCCCGGGCGTGTGTACGTCGACGCCGAGGTAGTCGCGCGTCGGATCGGCGGCGGCCATGGCTAGCGTCGCATCACCCAGGCCGCAGCCGATCTCGACGACGAGCGGTGCGACGCGGCCGAAGATCGTCAACCGATCGAACTCGCGTGGCGTGGTCTCGTCGATCTCGAAGCCGCGCCGATCCCACAACCGCTCCAGCGCGTCGGCCGCCGTCGCGCTCATGCGACTGCGGCGTGGGTGGAACGACCGGATCACGCCCGGGCGCGGCGCGTAATCCGGCGTGGTGGGAACCGGCACATTTTCGAGGGTAGCCGCGGCGCCCTGCCGGACGCCCGGACGATTCGCGGACGCCCCGGCTCAGGCCGGCAGCACCGCGTCTATCGCGGCGAGCAACTCTGGATCCTCCGGCTTGGTCTGCGGCCGGAACCGTCCGACGATCTCTCCGCTCGGTGAGACCAGGAACTTCTCGAAGTTCCAGAGAATGTCGCCCGCCTCGCCCTTCGCATCCGCGACCGCGGTGAGCTGGTCGTAGATCGGATGCCGCTCCTCACCGTTCACGTCGATCTTGGCGTACATCGGGAACGTCACACCGTACGTCGTCGAGCAGAACTCCGCGATCTCCTCGGGCGTCCCAGGCTCTTGGCCGCCGAACTGGTTGCACGGGAAGCCGAGCACCGAAAAGCCACGGCCGGCCAGCCGCTCGTGCAACTCCTCCAGGCCGGCGTATTGCGGTGTCAGGCCGCACTTCGAGGCGACGTTGACGATGAGCAGAGCCTTGCCCTGGTGCTCGCCAAGCGACGCGTCCTCGCCGGTGAGCCGCTGAATCGGGATGTCATAAATCGTCACGAATTTGTCCATTCCGCCGAGTCGCCATTGATGGTCGTCACGTCAACGTACGACGCAACACACACCCGCGTTCATCATGTCTCACGTCGTAACGGACCTCACAGCCCTTCGACGACGGCTGGCCGGCGCGGATCCTCGAGGCGCACGACCAAGTCGGCGATGGTCGACGGCGCCACCTCCTGCTCGTAACGCGCGTAGGCCGGCAGCGTCCACGCGACCTGCGGCGGAGTCCGGCGCTGCAACGCCTGCGGCGAGCAGTCGAGGTGGATCGCGTTCTCGAACGCGAGACCGCCGCCGAGCAGGAACTCGCCGCTCACCACGACCACACCACCCGTGGGTACGGCCACGTAGTCCGCCCGTGCCGAGCGGTCGATGTCGGTGCGCCACAAGGCCGGCAGCACTCGCCCGGTGCCGTCCGGAGCGGCGGGTTCGAGCACCTCCCGGCGCAGCGCATTTTCGTCGCGCCAGCCTTCGTAGAACGCGTCGGGATTGGTACGGCCAAACTCCAGCCGCTGCGAAGCGGGCAGCAGGAAGTCGCGTGCCGAGACATGCAATGCGTACCGGCCGAGCGAGCGCAACGCGGTGACCACGTCGGCGGCCCACGAGTCCGGCTGTAGTGCCTCGGCGGCGTCAATCGCAACCCGTACCCGCCGCCCGTCGGCAAGATCCAAAGCAGTCTCCGCAACGCTGGCGATCAGCTGCTCGCGGGACGACGGCCGGATGAGCACGTTGGCAATCATCGCGCGCGGCCCGATGCGGGCGGCGCACCGCCTACCCGAGCGCGGCGATCTGAGCTCGCAACAGACTCGCGTCGACGTCCTCGTTGATCTCGCCGGTCGTGTACGCGTTGACGACCACCATGACGTTGCCGACGTGTTCGTAGAGCACGCTGCGCCGGTTGCCTAAGGCGTCGACGTCCGACAACTCGAAGCCGATGCCATCGCCGGTCGCCGGCACGTCGAACGTACCCGTGACCCGTGCGTCGCTCTGCCACGCCGACCGCTCGTCCTGGAAGTACTGCGTCGCACCGCCCGCATCCGCGAACTCGGCGAGGTGCGTGGTGACCTCGAGGCCGCCCGGCGTTGTGTAGTCGATGGAGGCGGCAACCTGGAAACCCTGCTGACGCAGCCGCGCCAACTCAGCGGAATTGCCGTCGAAGTAGTGCGCAACGTATTGCGTCAGGCTCATCACGCCCTCCGCGCTGTCGTCCACTGCGTAGCGGATCGCGCCCACCGGCGGTGGCACGATCCTCGCGAGCAATGCGCGACCATCGCCAGGCGGCAGCGTCGAACCGGCTCCCACGCCTTCGGATGTGGTTGCCGTCGACCGTCCGGTGTCGGAGGTCTCCACCGCTCCGCCGCGTTCGCCGGTCGACTTCCCAACCCGCGCACCGAGCGCGATCCCCGTGAAGCCGAACACGATCGCGGCGACCGCGACAATCGCTACCACTGAACCTGTCCGATGCCGACGGGGCGACATCTCGACAATCGGCGTCGGGCCGGTGCTGTCATCCGCCGCGGCCGCCAACGCCGACCGTGGCCAATCCGACGGTGGCCAATCCGACCGTGGCCAATCCGACCGTGGCCGATCCGGCGGCGGCGAACTTGGATCGACCGGTGCGTACGGACCCGGGGCGTACACCCCTGGGGCGATGGCCCGCGGCGGTGTCGCCACTGGACTGCGCCAGCGGTCCGAGTCCACACCCGCCATTTGGCCTCCTGCGCACGCTACGCCCCGATCGAACGACGCGCTGCGGACGCTACCGGACCATCCGAGGCATCCAACAGCCTCAATTGACCCGCCGGCGGACCGGCATGTCGACTAGGCCGCGGGGCTGGGCAAATCGACGAGATTCGCCAGCGCGGCCCTGTGGATAGCCGCGGTGCCGTAGGCCAGCGAGTCACTCTTCGCACGCTTGAGGTAGAGATGGATCGGGTGCTCCCAAGTGAACCCGATGCCGCCGTGCAGCTGGAGACACTCTTCGGCAATGCGGACCGTGGCC
>DASTMZ010000177.1:0-17126 GCA_035713725.1 Micromonosporaceae bacterium | reverse complement strand
CCCCAGTGCGGGCACGAGCAGTTGCCGCTGGGGAGGGAGGCCAGCATGGGGCCGAGGTCGTGGCTCTTGGTGATGGTGACGAAATTGACGGTGTACCCGTCGAGTTGGCTTGACCGGTCGATCGCGACCCCGTAGTCGGCCGTCTTTGCGGCCGTTGCGCTTGATGCCTTCGCCATGGTTGCTCCTTTGTTCAGGTCCTGCGATGACGCTATGACGCGGCTGCACCGGGGTCATGGGGTGAACCCCTCATGTTTGGGGCCTTTCCGCTGCCCGCGATACGTAGGGTTGTCGGGCGGGCGAACGATCCGGGACGGGTGCCCGGCTGGCGGAGCTGCTCGCCGCGCTGTCGCTGGGCATCGATCTGGGATTCGGCCAGCCGATGGAGCACGTCTTGCGCCAATGTGCGGCCTGCGCACCGGCCGCACCGCTCAGGTGATCATCGCCGGACACGTGTTCATGCAGAACCTGCGCCGCGGCCACTACGAACTAGCCACCGAAGCAGTCGGTTCGCCGCGGGTCGCGGCCGCGTTCGCGGAACTCGCCGAAGCGATCTAATCCAGCCGCCTCGGTTCCGATCGCACGTCCAACGACGAGTAACGCAACAGCGGCCGATGATTGAACGATCGGCAGCCGTGGGCCGCGACCTGAACCGTCGCCCTCCGGTGGAGCCATCCCGGTCAGTGCACTCGTTCGGCGTGTGACGTCGACGTGAAACTCATGAGCACCGTCCCGGAGGCGTCGATCACCTTGGTCGTGGCGCGCCCACTGTATGAGTCTCCATGTGGGTCAACGACGTCGTTCTCGGTCACCACCGTGGTACCGATGTAGGCGCCAGTGCCGTCGAAGCGGTACTTGATGAACGAAATCGCAAAGTGTCCGCTGCCTTCGCGGGTCCAGATCCCGACGCCCGCGGACGACGGCGCCTTGCTGGTGGCCTCGACGAGGCCCCCCGCCGTGGTGTAGGTGATGGTCGACTGGAACGCGGGTTGAGCTCCGTCCGGCTTAACCGTTACGGTCCACGTACCCGTAATGCTTCTCGAGTCGGTGTGTGGCTGGGCCGCTGCGGCAGCCGCCGAACATCCTCCCGCAACGAGTGCCGCGCCCGTCAACAACATGGCTGCGGCCAGATTCTTGGTTCGCATGTCTCTCCTCAGCATCGGATTGCGTTGGCGCGAAGACACCGCTGGTCGCCCCAGGTTGATCGCGGGCCGAGTCGATGTCGCCTGCTGAAACGATGCGTCCGGACGCGTGTCGTCGCCCCAGGGATCTCCCTAGTCTTGGACGTGCCAATCCTCGACTGGGCTGGCCGTCGGCGTTCAGAAAGGCCCGTCGGCGCGCGCTACGGCCCCGGCGTGAACTGCGGATGCCGGGCCAACTGCGCACGCGACGTGAGACCGAGCTTGCGGAATATCGAGCCCAGGTGGTACTCCACGGTCTTGACCGACAGGTATAGCTGGCTGGCGACCTCTCGGTTCGTGATGCCCTCCGCCACCGCCATGCCGACGCGAAGCTCCTGCGGCGTCAATCGTGTACTCGACTCCGAACGGTGTCCTATGGTCTCGCCCGTACTGCGCAGCTCGCCTCGAGCGCGCACGGCCCACGGTGCGGCTTGAAGTCGGTCGAACGCGTCGAGCGCTGGGTAGAGCTGATCGCGTGCATCCGCTCTGCGTCCGGCGCGCCGTAACCACTCTCCGAAGCGCAACCGCGTACACGCGGTCGCGAACGAGTCGAGGTCCCGCTCGTGGTGGGCAAGTGCTGACCGGTACTGCGTCTCGGCTTCGGCACCGAGAGTCAGCTGCGCGCGGCAGCGCGCTGCGATCGCTGACGCCAGTGGATCGGGTGACGTGGCGGCATAGCGCGACAGCCGTTCGACCGGCTGGCGCGCGCCGTCGGCGGTGCCGGCGAGCAGCGCCGCGTCAACGAGATCCGCTACCACGGTCAACGGCCCTCGCCGCACGCCGACCCCATCGAGCGGCTCGTTCGCTTCGGCGAGCAGTCGTCGGAGGGCGAGCCCAGGTCGCCCGCTGCGCATCTCGAGGATCGCGGTGACACGCACGGCCGGCGGTCGATCGCGCGTGATGCCGTGTTCCGCGGCCCACGTCAGCCTGCGGCTGGCCGCTGCTTCGGCGGCGTCATCCTCACCTCGTTGTACCTGGATCTCGGCCAGATACGCCAACGTCGCCGAGTGCCCGTCCTCGTCGCCCATCGCCCGGTGCAGGTCCGCGGCCTCGTTGAATAGGGCGGACGCCCGGGGCCAGTCACCGCGACGCGCCGCCGCTTCGGCGGAGTAGCTCGCTAGCATCGGCACGATCGACAGTCGACCCAGTCGACGGGCAGACACGCGGGCCGCGTTCGCGAGCGCCGCCGCTGATTCTGTCAGGCCGAGGAACCCGGCCGCGATGACGGCCTGGAGCACTGCGGCCGGTTCGGTTCGGAGTTCGTCGTCACGCTCGATCATCGCGAGCACGTTTGTGAAAAGCGGTACGGCGTCCGGCAACCTACCGGTGATCGCCAAAGCGACCGCGACGAGACTGTCGCGTTCGTAGGCCGCGTGCGGGTCGCGCGCAACATCGAGCGCGAGTGCGCGATGGGCAGCGTCTTGTACCAGATCTGCGGCGCGTGCGTCCACGCCGGCGAACATGGCCGTGTGAAGGGCGCGTACCGATGCGTGGACATCGTGCGGAGAAAGCAACGCTGCGGCTACGAGCGCGGTCTCGTGGTTGACGACTGGATCAATGTCGAGTCCGGCCCGCAACGCGAGAAGCTGACCGCGCGTCCGGGCGTCGACAGGCTGCCGGAGTGCCATCTCCACCAACGACACCGTCCGCTCGCGGTGCCCGGCATGTCGCATTGCGTCGGCGGCCTTGATCAATAGTTCGGTGCGCCCCGCGCCGTTTGGCGAGAGTCCGGACGCTGTCTCCCACAGGTCGGCGGCCGCCGAGTGGTCGCCGCGGCTGGCCGCCGACTCGGCAGCCGCACGGAGCTGGCGCACCGCACCTGAATCCACGCCGTGCGCGGCGTGCGCGAGGTGCCACGCCCGAACCTCCAGCGAGATCCGGTCCGAACTTGCAAGGGCGCGGTGCGCAGCGCGCCGGTCGGCCGCTGTGCAATCCGCAAGCACTGCGGTACGCATCAGCGGATGGACAAACGCGACCCGACCGCCGCTGACTTCAACGAGGCCGGACCGTTCCGCCGGTTCAAGATGCCCGATGTCGCCGCCGGACGCGACGAGCGCGTCGGCGACCGAGCCGAGCTGCTCATCGGAACAGGCCGTGATCACCAGCGCCCGCACCGTCGAGCGCGGCAGCGATCGCGCCCGAGTGGCGAAGGCGGTCAGCAGGCCGTCAGCGATCGGAAGCGGATCGGGCAGTGGAGTTCGCCCACGAAGGGCGGTGTCGTCAAGCGTTCGCGCAAGTTCGACGATGGCTAGCGGGTTCCCGCCCGTGGCCAGCGCCAGGCCCTCGGCCACGTCAATCGGTATCGGTCGCCCGGTGGTCGCCGCGACGAGGTCTTGGATCGAATCGGCGTCGAGTGGCGTTACGTCGAGGGTCGGCAACCCGTACCCGGCGACCAACGGTGTGTCGACGTCCCGCAGCGCGATCAGCGCACCGACTGGGTCATGGTTCAATCGTCGCAACGCAAACATGAGCGCTTGTACCGACGTGTCGTCTGCCCAGTGCACGTCGTCGACGAGAAGCAGCCGCGGCCGATCGCGTCCCGACTCAGTCAACAAACCGAGCATCGCTGCGCCGAGATGAGCTGGCTCGCAACCGGTCGCGTCGTCCTGCCCAAGCGCGGCGTGCAGTGCCCGCCGCTGCACCGCCGGTAGCGCCGGGATGTAGGCGGCCAACGGCCGAATGATCATCGAGACCAGCGCGAACGAGATGATATTTTCGCTCTCGACTGCCCGTGCATAATGCACATCGAGTCCATCCGCGTGTGAGTTGGCATGACTAAGCAGATGGGTCTTGCCGATCCCCGGTTCGCCGCGGATGACGAGAACCTTCGATGTACCGGCGCGGGCCGCCGATACCACTTCTCGGACTTGCCGCAGCTCGGCGTCCCGTCCCACCATCACAGCGACGATCGTACGGGCCCTGTCTTGTCCGTTCCGGCCGTGAAGACTCCAGCTGACTACGGCCGACTGTTACGCCGGCTCCGACGACGCGAGCACAACGCACCGACCGCGTTCACGCACGGATCCGCTCCATGGTCGGGTCCACCAGCGGCTCCGCTGCCACCACGGCCGAGACATGCTCGTCGAAGTAGCCGATGTTAACTTCGGTGCCGATGTTGCTCAGCTCCGCAGGCAACCAGGCGTACGCAATGCCTCGGCATATCGTGTATCCGTAGGCGGCGCTCGTCACGTACCCGACACATGCGTCCCCCGTGAACACCGGCTCCTTGCCGACGACAACCGCGGTGTCGTCGCTGAGCGTCAGGCAGGTCAGCTTGCGGGTGACGTTGCCTTTGCGTTTGATCAGCGCATCTCTGCCGATGAACTCGCCTTTGTCGAGCTTCACGGCGAAGCCGAGACCCGCCTCGTAGGGGTCGTGTTCGTGGGTCATGTCTACGCCGAAGCCGCGGTAACCCTTCTCTAGGCGCAAGCTGTTGAATGCGCCGCGTCCGGCGGCGATGATGCTGTGCTTCTGGCCGGCGGCCCACAGCACGTCCCAGAGCTCGGCACCGTAGTCGGCACTCGTGTACAGCTCCCAGCCGAGCTCGCCGACATACGATAGGCGCAACGCCGTGACCGGCACGGAGCCGATGAACGCTTGTTTGGCCCGGAAGTACTTGAAACCCTCGTTCGAGAAGTCTGTTTCGGTCAACGGTTGTACGACATTGCGGGCGTTCGGACCCCACAGTCCGACACAACACGTGCCGGATGTGATGTCGCGGATCCGGATGGCGCTGTCAGCCGGCAGGTGACGGTGGAGCCAGTCGAGGTCGAGACTGCCGTTGGCACCAACCTGGAATCGATCGGCCGCCAGCCGGGTGACCGTGATGTCACTGCGAATGCCGCCGTCGACATCGAGCAACAGGCAGTACGTCACCGAACCGATCGACTTGTCCACGTCGCCGGTCACCATGCTGTTCAGGAATGCCGCAGCGCCTGCACCGCTGACATCGATGCGCTTGAGCGCTGTCATGTCGTACATCGCAACGTTCTCGCGGGTCGCCTTCGCCTCTGCCGCAACGATGGGCGACCAGTAATGCGCGGCCCAGTCGTTCGGCGTCGGTACCTCGCGGCCAACGACGAGCCCGACGTTCGCCTCGTACCATTGCGGCCGTTCCCAGCCTGCTGCCTCGAGGAACTCACCGCCCAGCGCGGATTCCCTGTCGTAGAAGGGAGAAACGCGAATCGGACGCAGATTCTCCGGAGGCTGCAGCGGGTGAATGATGTCGTACACCTCGACGTAGTTCTGACAGTTGCGCGTGAGCACGTATTCGGGTGCGAGTTGGTGCTGTTCGAAGCGATTCACATCGCATTCGTGTAGGTCGAACGACGAGCAGTGACCGTCGACCAGCAGCTCGGCAACAGCTCGACCGACGCCGGCGGAGTGCGTTATCCACACAGCCTCCGCCACCCAGAAGCCATCGACATCGGGCGAGGATCCGATCAACGGCATGTTGTCTGTCGTAAACGAAAAGAGGCCGTTCATGCCGTCGGTAATCTCCGCGTCGCGGGTGGATGGCATCAGCGCCCTGGTCTCCATCCAGGCGTCGGTGAAGTCGTCCTCGGTGAACGGCAGGATCGACGGCATGCCGACCACTTCGGGACGCTCGAGTTCCGCTGGCCGAATCGGCATCGGGTGATGACCGTAGTAGCCGATTCCGAGGGTGTCGTACCGTTGGCGGTAGTAAAGGTCGCGGCCCTGATGGCGCAGGATTGGCAGGTGCGCCTCATCGGTGTATCCGGCTAGCCCCGATATGGTCGACGTCCACGCCAGCTGATGCGCGAGCGGAGTCAGAGGCAGGCTCATACCCACCTTGTTTGCAATCAATGGGCCCCATATGCCGGCGCAGCACACCACGATGTCCGCGGGGATGTCACCGTGATCGGTCACGACACCGGTTATCCGGCCAGCATCGACTCTGATGTCAAGAACTTCGTGCCGATCGAGGATGGTGGCGCCCCGCGCGGCCGCGCGGCGGCTCTGGGCGTCGACCGCGCGCACCGCCTTTGCGATGCCGTCGGTCGGTACGTATAGGCCACCGAGCACGATGTCCGGATCTAGCAACGGGTATCTGGCAACCGTCTCCGCCGAATCCAGCACAAATGCCTCGACTCCCCAGGCCGTCAGCCAGCCGTGCCGCCGATGCAGGTCCTTCGCGCGCTCCTGCGTGGTCGCAACCTCGAGACCTCCGACCTGCAGGAAGCACGGTTCACCGCCGGCGTCGAGCGAGCAGAACTTCTCGACGGTGTAGCGGGCGAACTCGGTCATGGTTTTCGACCCGTTGGCCTGGAACACCAAGCCAGGGGCGTGCGATGTGGACCCACCAGGTGAAGGCATAGTTCCTTGTTCGATGAGCGTGACGTCCGCCCAGCCGCGCGATGTCAGCTCATCGACGAGCGCCGCGCCGACCACGCCGCCACCAATGACGACGACGCGAGGAGCCACCATGAGCAACCGCCTTCGTTCTGCGATATGCAACAGTTCCTCTATGACGCAACCAGCGTTCCCGCTCGGGACAAGCGGTGTCAAGCGTCGAAGGCCAGGAAGGCGCCGCCCCGGCCGGTGACGTGTTGCTATCGTGAACGGCGACCCCGGCTGGCTGACTCGGAGATTCCGCGACCGCGCGAATTGCGCTCGATGTCTCGCCATTCGCAACAGGGTTGAACGGCCGTATAGTCGTGCCATGCGCAGCGGTGTGCGGACTGGCGAGTCGTCCGCCGAATCGACTAGCGGCGTTCAGTCGGTCGACCGGGCCATCAGCGTGCTGGAAATCCTCGCGCGTCGAGGTGGTGCGGGAGTGAGCGAGGTGGCCGCGGACATCGGCGTACACAAGTCCACCGCATTTCGGTTGCTCAGCGCGCTCGAGGACCGAGGATTGGTCGAACAAACCACCGGTCGAGGCAAGTACCAACTCGGATTCGGCGTCCTCCGGCTCGCGAGCACTATCCCAGGTCGGCTTGATCTGGTGCGGCAGGCCCGTCCCGTCCTCGACGAACTGGCCGCCGAACTCGGCGAGACCGTGAACCTGGCCGTCGTCCGTTCGCACTACGCAGTGAACGTGGACCAGGCCACGGGTTCCGCGGCCGTTGCGGCGCAGAACTGGGTCGGTCAGCTGACTCCACTACACGCGACCTCGAGCGGCAAGGTGCTGCTTGCCCACCTGAGCGCGGAGACGCGTAAGCAGTTACTCGACGCAGCCGGCCTGCCGCGCTACACGAAGCGAACTCTGACGACCCGCAAAGCCCTCGATGCGGCGCTGAAGACCGTACTTTCCGACGGCTACGCGACGACGTTCGAGGAGTACGAAGATGGTCTGAACGCAATTGCCGCGCCGGTCCGCGATCAAACCGGAGCGGTCGCCGGCGCGGTCAGCGTTTCCGGTCCGGCATATCGGCTGGACGGGTCGCGGATCGCCAAGATCGCAGATCGTCTTCGATCAGGCGCGAGCCGGATCAGCGACCGAATGGGTAATCTCAGATAGGACGCGTCCCGCGTTGGCCGTCGATCCCCACTCGCGCGATAAGCCAGTCGTGGAAGCCGCCGATGTGGTGTTCGCTCGGCACCAGTACGCCGCCGTGGCGATACACGCGTGAGCTCATTGACGGCTGGCACCGTTCGCAGGCCTCGAAATCCTGTTGATTCACTCGGTGGAACAGTTCAACCGAGCGGCTGATGTCGGTGCCCGACTCGACTACGCCGGGCATATACAGCCAGTCGCACTCGACGATGGTGTGGTCCGCCGCGACCGGGTACATCCGATGGAGGATGACGTGGTCCGGCACGAGGTTGATGAACACTTGCGGCTTGATGGTGATGGCATAGTAGCGGCGGTCTTGATTCTCGCTGACGCTGGGAATCCGATCCACGCCCACGGAACCGTCGATAGTGAATCCCTGAATCTCGTCGCCGAATTTGGCGCCGTGTCCGACGAAGTATTGCGCCGCGTAACCGTCCGCGAACTCAGGCAGCACCTCGGTCAACTCCGGGTGGATCGTCGCACAGTGGTAGCACTCCATGAAGTTCTCGACGATCAGCTTCCAGTTGGCCCTGACGTCGTACACGATCCGTCGACCCACCTCAAGGTTCGCGATGTCGTAATGATCGATCGCGTCCAAGTCGCCGAGTCGCTCGATGACGGCGTGCATCACCGTTTCCTCGAACGAAACCGGCTCATCGGCCAGGCAAACCCAGATGTAGCCAAGCCATTGCCGGACCGAGATGCGTACCAAGCCGAATTCGACGCGATCGATGTCGGGCATCCTTGTCAGGTTCGGTGCCGCGATGAGCTTGCCGTCCAGATCATAGGTCCACGCGTGGTACGGACACTGAAACGCTCGCCCGATCACGCCGTTGTCCTCGGCGCAGAGTTTCGCGCCGCGGTGGCGGCAGACGTTGAAGAACGCGCTGATCGCACCGGATCGGTTGCGCGAGATCAGTACATTCTCGCGACCGACTTGAACCGTCCGGAACGACCCGGGTGTCGGCACGTCAGATGAGCGTGCCGCGCAGAACCACATCTCCTCGAAGATGCGCTGTTGTTCGAGGGCGAAGAAGTTGTCATCGGTGTAGCAGCTGCCAGGCAGTGTGGCAATGAGGCTATTGGGCAAGCTGATCGTTGACACGGGCTACTCCTGACGCGCTGAGACTGCTGCGGTTGCGAGCTGGCGGCGCCAGTGCATGAACGACTTGCCTCGGCCCATTGCCAACACGGCCACCGGATCGGCTCTCCGCCGGTAGACCGCAAGGAAGTCGCAGTCGGCCGTGGAACCTTCTTCCACCACGATCGAATCAGCACCAGCGATGTGTCCGGCGATCTGGATGGTGAGCCCGTACTGGTCGGACCAGAAGTACGGTGGGCGTCCGGATCTGAATTCGGTGCCGCCGGACAACAACGTCGCTGCGGCGATCGCGCCGCGCTCGCGGGCGGCCGTCCAGTGCTCGAAGCGTACGTGTCGGCCGAGAGCCGGCTCGTACCACGCCGCGCAGTCGCCGACCGCTACCACATTCGCTACCGGCGTCGCGCCGTAGGCATCGCAGATCACTCCCTCGGCGGCGGCCAGCCCGGACCCTCGGAGCCACTCGGTGTTTGGCCGAACCCCGATCCCCACCAGCACGACGTCGGCGTCAACAACCCGGCCGTCCGCGAGCGCGACACCCGTCACCCGGTCGCCGCCGATCAGCCCGACTACCCCCATGCCACAAGTTAGTTCCACGCCATGACGGGTGTGCAAGGACGCCACGACGCTGCCCATCTCGGCGCCGATCGGACCGGAAAGCGGGTGACTGGCTGCTTCGACGACGACGACCTCCAGACCGAGACCCCGTGCCGTAGATGCAACTTCGGCGCCGATGAAGCCGGCGCCAACCACCACCAGCCGTGCCCCCGGGCGTAGATCCTCCCGCAGCGAGCGGGAATCATCGACGGACCGCAGCACATGTGCTCCCGCCAGCCGCGGCGTGCCTGGCACACTGCGCGGCGACGCGCCGGTGGCTAGCACGACCCCGTCCGCGACCAGAGCGCTGCCGTCCGACAGGTCCAATCGCCGCCCGGACGGGTCGAGCGCGAGCGCCGTGACGCCGAACCGCCAATCGGCGTCCAGGTCTTCATCGGCTGCCTCGAGGGCGATCTCGGCGTCGGTCACCGTCCCCGCGAGATAGGTCTTCGACAATGGCGGCCGATCGTAGGGCCGGTGGCGTTCACCGCTGATGATGAACAGGCGGCCATCGAAGCCTTGATGGCGGAGCGCGCGCGCGGTCGAGAGTCCGGCCAACGAGCCGCCGACGACCGCGATTGTTTTCACGGGATGTCCAGCGGGACACCGGTAGAAGCAGGAGCCAATGGCGCCGCGGTCGACAACGCCACATGGATGATGCCGTCGACGACGCTCACGTCGTGGGTACGGATTGGACGCTTTGCCGGCGGCGCATCAACCGCGCCGGTACGCAGGTCGAATTTCGACGCGTGTAGCGGGCACTCGATCTCGCAACCCACGAGCCAGCCGTCGGCGAGCGAGGCGTCCTGATGTGTGCACGTGTCGTCCACCGCAAAGAGCTCGCCCGCATCGGTGTGAAAAACAGCGATCGGCGGTTCCACGTCGACCCGACGGACGTCCCCGGGCGGTAGGTCGGCGAGCGGGCATACGACGACCATGCGATCACCTCGACGTGCGCAAAACGAAACGCGCTGCGCTATGCGCAACAGAATCTTCCAGACCGCGACCGATTGTCAAGAATCGGTGGCGGCCCCATGATCACGAGATGTCGATGCACACATCGATCAGCCAGGACACCAGGTAATCAGCAAACGACGTGGGGACGAGGACGACGAAGTCCGACGCGGACGAGTCATGCACGACGATCACCACCCCGGTTCGCCCAAGCCAGGTCTGCACACATGAACCCATCGGCGTGACCTTCGGGTGTAGATCGATCGAGCAGCCGCGAGCGAGAACGTCACGCACATGTGTGCCGGTCAGTTCGAGCGCTACACGTTGTGCCGACACGTCGGTCACCGCGCCGTCGTACGAGCCGATGGCCTCGCGAAGCGCGTGGGCCAACGACTTCTCGCGTCCCTGTGGTGCCAGCACCAGCCACTCGTCTGGCCCCAACCACAGCACTTCGAGCTCGCCGACACGAGACGTCGTACAAGGAACGGTCGGAAGCGGGCCGCCAAGCACGTTCGCGACCAAGGTCGCCGCTGCGCTCATGGCGTCTAGCCGAACGTTCAGCTGGGTCAGGAATGGCAACTCCTGGGCGCCGATCGGCAGGCAGGCAAGTTCTGCGGCACGGCCGGCCAATGGGCTGCGGCGCCTGGCCATATCAACCATCGCGACGCGCACCGTCGCGGTCGTACAGCACCGGATCGGCAACGGTGACCGGCACCAATTCGGCGTCGTGCCACGCATACAGCGTCTCGCCGATCCGGTCCCGGCCGGCGCGAACCAGCGCGAGCGCAAACGTACGCCCCAGCGCTGCGCTGCGGTAGCTGGATGTCACGTGGCCGAGCATCGGCACCGGCGGCTTCGACACGTCGCTCGACGACAGAACCTGCGCACCCTCGACCAGCAGCTTCTGCGGGTCGATCGGCAGCACACCGACAAGATGTTTCCGGTCCGGCCGCTTGTTTTCGGCACGCTCATGCGACCGCTTGCCGATGAAGTCGACCTTCTTCTTCGACACGACCCACGTCATGCCCAGATCCTGCGGCGTGACCGTACCGTCGGTGTCCTGCCCGATGATCGGGTAACCTTTCTCGGCACGCAGCACGTGCATCGTCTCGGTCCCGTACGGGGTTATGCCGTACCGTTTTCCGGCCTCGATCAGTGCCTCCCAGAGCGCAATGCCGTCCCAGGCGCTGACGTTTATCTCGTATGCCAATTCACCAGAGAAGCTGATCCGGCACACCCGGGCGTCGATGCCCGCCACGGAAGCGTCTCGCCAGGTCATGAACGGGAAGGCTTCCTTGGATACGTCCAGACGAGGAGCAACTGCACCGAGGACAGCGCGCGATTGCGGACCGACCAGTGGCACCGTCACCCAGTGGTCGGTCACCGACGTCAGCTTCACTCTCAACTCGGCCCACTCGGTCTGGGCGAATTCCTCCATCCAATCTCGAACCTTGGCGGCGTTCCCTGTCGTTGTGGTGAGCAGGAACTCGGTTTCGGATATCCGGGCCACCGTGCCGTCATCGATGACCATCCCGTCCAAGCCACACATCACGGCGTACCGGATGAAGCCCGGCTTCAGGCTGCTGATGACGTTGGTGTACAGCCGGTCCAGGAACTCGGCCGCGTCGGCTCCCTGTACGTTGATCTTGCCGAGCGTCGAACCGTCCATCAATGCAACGCCCTCACGCGCCGCACGGCACTCCCTCAGCACGGCGCTTTCGAGGTCTTCCCCGTTCGTCGGGTAGAACCATGGACGCTTCCACTGGCCGACGTTCTCAAACACTGCGCCATGGGCGACGTGCCACGGATGGATCGCGGTCACCCGCACGGGGTCGAAGATCTCACCGCGATCCCGTCCGGCTAGTGCCGCAAACGACACCGATATGTACGGCGGCCGGAACGTCGTCGTACCCAGGCTCGCGATATCCACGCCCAGCGCGTCCGCAATGATCCCGGAGGCGATGACGCCGGACGTCTTGCCCTGGTCGTGTGCGGTACCAATCGTCGTGTATCGCTTAACGTGTTCCACCGACGTCAGGCCGGCGCCTAGTGCACGCAAGATGTCCGCAACGGTGGCATCGCGCTGAAGATCCACGAACTGGCGGCACGGCTCGCCATCTTCGCGCGGATCGGGCACCGCCCACAGCACCACGCTCGGAACCTCGTCCGGTGGGTGGTCGATCACCGGTAGCCGCACGTCCGGCATCGGCATACCCAGCGCGGCAAGGGCCTTAGCCGCTGCCGCTCGTCCATCGGAAAGGCAACCGTACGTTGTGGACGTGCCGAGTGCTGAGCCAGCGACCCGGACGGCGGCAAGGTCGCCCTCTGGCACGAACGCGCCCATCACCGTGTCGTATCGGAGCCGCCCACGGGCCTGGCTATATAAATGGACGGCAGGATTCCACCCGCCCGACACGAGCAGCAAGTCGCAGGAGATACCGGTACGTGGGCCAAGCGCACCGCCATTCATGGGTGCGACATGCGCTGCCGTCACTCGACCGTGGCCACTGGTTCCGGTGACCACGCTTCCGGCGCGGACCGCGATGGCACGTCGAGCACATTCGCGCGACCAGTACCTAGGAATCTCGCTCCGCGCATCCACCACCGACACGTCGGCCCCCGCGTCGGCGAGATCGGTCGCCGTCTCATAGGCGCTGTCATTTGTGGTGAACACGACGGCCTTGCGGCCGGCCAGCACACCATAGCGGTGGAGATAAGTACGCGCCGAGCCCGCCAGCATGATGCCGGGACGGTCATTGTCGGCAAACACCACGGGACGCTCATGCGCGCCGGTCGCGACAATGACCTGCTTTGCTCGGATCCGCCAGATCCGTTGACGGGCTTTGCCGATTCGATCGGCCGCGGGTAGGTGATCGGTGCGCCTCTCGAGCGCCAGCACGAACCCGTCATCGAAATAGCCGAGCGCGGTCGTGCGCTGTAGTACCCGGACGTCGTCGCACGACGTCAGGGCGGTCACGACAGATGACACCCAGTCGCCGAGTTCGTGTTGCATACCGAGCAGCGACCCGCCCGCTTCCGGCTGATCGTCGACGAGAACGACCCTGGCACCCGCACGTCCCGCGGCAAGCGCGGCGACCAGGCCGGACGGTCCCGCGCCGACCACGAGTACGTCACAATGCAGGTGAACGGCGTCGTAGCGAGCGGGGTCCGGTGCGTCGGCGAGTTCACCCCGTCCAGCAAGGCCCCGGGCAACTAGACCCTCATAAAGCTCAACGGCGGTAGCCGCCAGCATCGGCTCCGGGAAGGGTGCCTCGATCTGCACCAATGCGTTGGATTCCTCGACCCCCGCGGCGGTGATGCCTCGAGGTCGACCGTAGTTGACGCTGGTGGCAACCACCCGCACCTCGTTGGCCAGCAGCGCTGACGCCAACGTGTCCCCGGCGTAGCCACGATATTCCTTGCCGTCAAAGGTGAACGCCAGCTCCACGGCGCGGTCGATTCGACCACGATCGGGCAGCCGGCTCACCGAGCGACCTCCGGCTTGGCTTCGCCGACCTTGTACACCGCGAGGAACTCATGGGTTGACGTATCGCGGACCGCGTTGAACCACCGCCGGCAACCGGCCGCATGCACCCAACGCTCCGCGAAAGCACCCTTTTGGTTTTCACGGAAGAACACGTAGTGCGCCCAGTCGGCGTCGGACGTCTCGGCCGGTCTTTCCGGATAGGCGACATGCGCCTGACCGCCGTAGTGAAACTCGGTCTCCTCGCGCGGGCCGCACCACGGGCAGCGGATGAGTTGCATGTCTGCTCCTAGTGAGCCACGGCTGCGGCACCGTGCTCGTCGATCAGTGCACCGGTAACGAACCGGGCGAGGGTGAACGGTGCGTTGTACGGGTGAGCAGCGTCGTGGGCGATGGTGTGCGCGAAACACCATCCGACGCCAGGCGTCGCCTTGAAACCGCCGGTTCCCCAGCCACAGTTGAGATACAGATTGTGCACCGGGGTCAGGCCGACGATCGGTGAGGCGTCCGGCGTGGTGTCGACGATTCCGGCCCAGGTCCGCAACACGTGAGCTCGGGCAAACACTGGGAAGAGCTCCAATGCGGCCGACATCTGCCGTTCGATGATGTGGAAGGCGCCGCGCTGCCCATAGCCGTTGAACGAATCGATACCCGCGCCCATCACCAGTTCGCCCTTGTGTGCCTGGGAAACGTAGACGTGGACGGCGTTGGACATCACTACGGTCGGGTGGATGGGTTCGAGCAGTTCGGACACCAGCGCCTGCAGCGGATGCGACTGAATCGGCAGCCGCAGCCCAACCATCGATGCGAGAACCGAGGAATGCCCCGCCGCCGCAAGAGCTACCCTGCCGGCGGCGATCCGGCCCTTGGTTGACTGCAGGCCGACTACCTTGCCGTTGACTACGTCGATGCCGGTGACTTCACAGTCTTGGATCAGGTCGACGCCGTACTCGTTGGCGCGCCTAGCAAACCCCCAGGCGACGTAGTCGTGTTTGGCGATGCCGGCGCGCGGCTGGTACGTCGCACCCAGCACCGGATAGCGGACCGCTGGCGAGACGTTGACGATCGGGCAGATCTCCGTTACCTGCTGCGGATCGAGCCACTCGGCGTCGATGCCGTTGAGGCGGTTGGCGTTCACCCGCCGCATCGAGTCCCGGACATCCTGCAGCGAGTGCGCGAGGTTGAGCACACCGCGCTGACTGAACAGGATCGGATACCCGAGGTCCTCCTCGAGGCCCTCCCACAGCTTCAGCGAGTGCTCATAAATGCCTGAACTCTCGTCCCAAAGATAGTTGGACCTGATGATCGTGGTGTTGCGTGCCATGTTTCCGCCGGCCAGCCAGCCCTTTTCCAGTACAGCGACGTTGGTTATCCCGTGGTTCTTGGCGAGGTAATACGCGGTGGCAAGGCCGTGGCCACCTCCGCCGACGATCACGACGTCGTACGACGGTTTGGGGTCAGGATTTCGCCACAGGAAGGCCGGATGGTCGGGCAGACCTGCACCGCGCGCGCCGGCGCTCACGACGCGAGCCCGTAAACCAGGAACTCAATGGCGACGCCGGCAGAGGTCCGATCGCGCAGAGTCACCGCGACGCCGTCGTTGAACGACGGCAGTTCGACGTCGCGATACGAGATCGCGTACCGCAGTTTCCACCGCATCGCCACCGTGATCACCTCAGTCTCGAAGCGAAACCGCAAACGCTGACCAGAACACCAGTGCCGCACACCAGGGCGCCGACCCGCGACTAGGAGTCGAGTTCCTCGAACAAGGTCAGCTGAACGTCGGCCGGCGCGTGAAGACGCGAGTTGAGCGATCGCCACGGGGTGAGCGTCGGCGGTGCGAGCACAGTTGCACCGGCGGCCTCCAGTGCGCGCGTCCGGCGGGCCGTGTCGTCGACCTCGAAGGCGAGCCGAATGTGTGGACTGACGCGCCGTCCCACCTCGACGTCGTCGATCAATCGCGTCTGGGCCGGGTTTGCGAGTTCGAGCGTCGCCCGTCCGGCATCGAGGATGACTACGTGTGCGCCCCCGTCGCTTGCGATGGATTCGAGTTCTGCAAGACCTAGCACGTCGCGATAGAAGGCGACAGCTGCTTCGAAGTCGGCAGCTTCCACGACCACCCTGAGTTGGCGCACTTGAACGGGTGTGTCCGACGCAGCCTCATCAGCCGATCGATGTGTCATGGGTGCGATGGTACGGGCTGGCGTTGGTGTAGATCGGCGCGTGTACCTCAGCGCGTGTGGCGAACGCGCGATCGCGATGCACGTCACGATCATCCAGGTCTTCTCGTCGCGATCACCCGATGAACGTGTGACCCGATGATCGCGCACGGGTAGGTACCCTCGTGCGATCGTTGCACTCCATTCGCCAAGTAGCGTCACGGCGGGTCGGGACAAGCGATTTACTCGTACCGGCCGGTCGTACAGAATTCGCGCAAGGGTTAGCGCCCGTCAGCTCGAACGTCAGGAGGCCAAATGGCGGTCATCGTGGTTCTGCGGATACCTGGGAATCCCGCCGATCTAGAGCACTACGCCGCGGGACCCGGCGGTGCGGTTATGCAGCAGATCGCTTCGGCAGGAAAGGCGGCTGGTGCGGTCCGGCACACGTTCGCCGGGGGCGAGGGTGAAGTCCTCGTCATCGACGAGTGGCCGGACGAAGCCGCGTTCCAGAACTTCTTCGCAAGCCAGCCCGAAATTGCTGATGTCATGAGGGATGGCGGTGCCCAGGGTCCGCCTATGACAACGTTCTACCGCAAGCTCAACACACCCGACCAGTTCTAGTCTGAGGGACGGCAGCCCGACGAATGTCGGCGGACTGCCGCGGTCGGTGATGACGGGACTGCACCCGGTTTACTTGACAACCGGGTTTGGGTGGTCAGGCCGCGTATGCGGCGTGGTTGATTGTCTCAAACTCGATCGGGGTGAGCCGGCCGAGACGCTGCTGGCGTCGGCGGCGGTGGTAGGTGCGTTCTATCCAGACGACGATTGCCAGGCGTAGTTCCTGGCGGGTGGCCCAGCGGCGGCGGTCGAGCGCGTTGTTTTGTAGTAGCGCGAAGAAGGACTCCATCGCTGCGTTGTCACCGCACGCGCCTACCCGGCCCATCGAGCTGGTTAAACCGTTGTCCCGCAATGCTTTGACGAACTTTCGGGATCGAATTTGACTGCCGCGGTCGCTGTGTACGATCGTGCCGGTCGGGCGCCGCGTTGCCACCGCGTTGGACACGGCCGCGACGGCGAGGCTGGCTTTCATCCGCTCGTCGATGCTGTAGCCGACGATCCGGCCGGACCACACGTCTTT
>DASTMZ010000176.1:0-7895 GCA_035713725.1 Micromonosporaceae bacterium | reverse complement strand
ATCGACGCACCCATGGATGAGCTGCGCTACCTGCCGCGCGCCATCGGGCGGCTCGAGCCGCTCGGCGACGGGACGACGCGTCTGCTCGGCAGCACCAGCAATCCCGCGTGGTACGCACAGCAGCTCACCGCCATTCCGGCGTCGTACCGCATCCTGAAGAGTCCGGAGGTCCGCGCGGCCGCGCACCGCCTCGGCATGCGGCTCGTACGCGCGAGCGTGAGTCCGGATCCGTAGTGCTGCCGGACGGCGGTCGGTCGCGGGCCAATGCAAGATCCGCGAACTTGTAACGCATACGCTGTTATTCGCCCGGTGTTACAGCACATGTGTTACAAGATCAACGAGGGAGTGGCTCACGACAGCGGCGTTGGCCGCGTGTGACTCGCCATGGCTCGGGCCGGATGAAGGTTGCGTGGCGCAGCAGGAGAGTGCCGCCTCGTCAGCCAATGCCGCGTTGCGTCCGCCGGCAGCGGACGACTGAAGAGGAATCCCTGGCCGTAGCCGCATCCGATGGTGGCCGCGACCTCGCGTTCGTGTTCTGTCTCGATGCCCTCCGCGACCACCTCCAGCCCGAGCACGTCGGCCAGCCCGACGATGCCTCGGACGAGTTGGCGCTGTTGCAACGAGGTGGCCATCGATTGGGTGAAGGACCTGTCCAGCTTGACGACATCCAGCGGAACATCGCGCAGATAGCTCAGCGACGAGTAGCCGGTGCCGAAGTCATCGATGGCCACCCGCACACCGGCGCGGCGCAGATTGTGGATGTCCTGCCAGACGCCGTGATCGTCGCGGAGCAGCAGGCTCTCGGTGATCTCCAAGGTCAGTCGTTGCGGGCTCAGTCCAGTGCTGGCGAGCAGTCGCTCTACGGTCGCGGTGAACCCGGGCGTACGGAACTGGCGCGCCGACACGTTGACGCCAACGTACGGCTCGTCGCCGCCGGGGCTCCACGCGCACGCGTCGCGCATCGCGGTGCCGAGCACCCACTCGCCGATTGTCGCGATCACGCCGGACTCCTCGGCGATATCGATGAAGTCGGCCGGCGCGAGCCGACCTCGGGTCGGGTGTTGCCAGCGCAGCAAGGCCTCGAAACCGACGGTCTCCGAGTCGCGAAGCGCGACGATTGGTTGGTACTCGACGATCAGAGCGTCTTCGTCGATGGCCCGTTCCAGCGAGGTGCGAACCTGCAGGCGTGCCATGACCGCGTGACGCATCGCCGGGTGGTAGTGCCGCCATTGCCCCTTGCCGACCCGCTTGGCGGCGTACAACGCCAAGTCGGCATTGCGCAGCAGGTCCGGTCCGTCCGCGGCGTCGGCGGTGGTGGCAACGCCGACGCTTGCGGTGCACGTCACCGTGTAGCCGCCGACCGACGTGGACTGCCCTAGTTGTTGCACGAGATGGGCCGCGGCACGGTCGGCTGCGTCCTGGTCGGCGACGTGATCGAGCTGTACGGCGAATTCGTCGCCACTCAACCGTGCGGCCATGCCGGCGTTCGGACCGCCATGCTCGTCCACGAAGGTGCGCAGTCGATCGCCGACATTGATGAGCACGGCGTCGCCGGCCTCGTGGCCGAGCGCGTCGTTGACGAGCTTCAGGTCGTCGATGTCGGCGTAGAGCACGGCGGTCAGGTCGGACCTCGCACCGGCCTGGTCCATGGCGGCAGCGAGCCGTTGACTGAACGGGACACGATTCGCAAGTCCGGTCAGCGGATCGTGGAACGCTTGGTATTCCAGCTCGCTTTCCAATCGGCGCTGTTCGGTGACGTTGCGGAGGGTCAGCACAAGGCCGTCGATCGATGGATCGTGCCGGAGGTCGCGGCACGACACCTCGACCCGCGCCGGAGTCTCGGCAACGCCGTGCACAAGCCAGTCACCGCCCCACACGGAGTGTGTGGTGCCGGCGTCCGTACCGGTGGGTACGCCGGTGGCCGTGGTGTTACGGGCGTCGGCAAGCAGGCGACGCGCGGCCGCGCGATCCGGTCGAGCGACCAGATCGTTGACGCACACACCGATCAGCGGCATCGAGCCGAACAGCGTCTCGGCCGATGGGCTCGCGTATCTGATCCGGCCAGAGTCTTCGACGATCAAGATGACGTCCGCACTATTTTGCACGAGTGTCCGGAAGTACGATTCGCGCCCGTGGCGAATGTTGTCTTCGTTGAGCCTGATGCGCTCGAGAGCGAAGCCCGCCTGAGCAGCTAGCACCTCCAGCCGCGGTCGCAGCGTGCCCAGCGAGGCTCGGTCGGCATGTACGACGAGCGCGCCGCTGGAGTCCGGTGCGGACTCAGTTCGGTGGTTCGCGTTGCCGTCCGCGTGATGGGAGTCGGTCATGTCCGACGCCGACGCGTAGAGCATCGGGATCGCGAGCGCACCGCCGTACCCGTTCATCGACGCGGTCGAGGGATGACCGCCGGTGTCGTGGAAGACCTCGGCGGGGTACGGATCCGATGCCGCCTCACGCGTTCGGTCGATCGTGACGGCGTAGCGTGCTCGCGGACCGAGCAGTGCTCCGACCGCGCGTTCCAGCAGGGGTGCGACCGCGCCGGCATCGGTGAGCCCGGCAAGCTCGGTGACGGCCTCGCGTAGGACGCGCTCGCCCTTGACCTGTCGCTGCAGTTGGACGGCAACGACCACGATGCGCGCCAGGGCCAGGATGAGGATCAACGTCGCCGCGATCACGATCAACGGCTGGTACCACGGCGGACGCTGGAAGAGGCCGAGCATCAACACACCGGACGGGATGAGCGCGAGCACCGCGACCAGGCCGATGCGGACCGACGCGACCTGCCGAGTGTCGTTCGCGGGCGTGCCAACGGTCGTCATCGATCGAGTTAGCGCGGCGGCCGCAACGCCGATGTAGAACACCATCCACAGCAGGTCGAACGCGGTGCCCTGCCACCAGTCGCCGCGCATGCGGCCGACGCGGACCAGCACGTCATAGCCGACCAGGCTGGACAGGCCGACCACCAGAAAGGCCAGTGACCGACTCCATCGCAGCGCGGTCGCCAGGTGAACGACGATCGCGAGCAACAATACGTCGCGGAACACGAAGCCAACCCGGACGGTGCGCCACAGATCTCCGACACCGGGGCCGCCCGCGTCCGGGATGGCGATGAGTACGCCGGCGAGCAGTCCCGCCCCCAGCAGAATGATGGCTGCGTCGATGGCCGCTGGTGCACCACGAAGCGTCGAGCGGGCCAGGCGTAGCGCGCCCGTGGCGAGCAACACGATCACCACGAGGTTCATGATCCAGACGATCCAGGACCATGGTTTCAGCGTTCCGTCGGTGCCTGGCAACGCGTCGTAGACGACTCGTCCGGCCGCGTTCACCGATACGGCCGCGCCGAGCATGAGCCAGGCGGCCGAGTGCCGCGGACGGTAGGCGCGCACGCCGACGACTATCGCCGACGTGGTGGCGGCTCCCGCGACAATGACCGCGGCTGAGGATGCCGGCGGCCACCACACATGGATCGCGGACGCCGTACCGATGAGGCAGGCGTATACCGTCGCCCACAGACGAATCGGCATGGCCTCACCTCCGGGAGCCAGCCGATGAATAGACCGGGTCCGAATGCCGGCCCTCCGTCACCGTGCACCCAGCGTCACGGGCATGCAACCGTCTGGGAACCCGTGCGGTGGCACCCGACCCACCAGCCACACCCGTGACGACCTTTCGTACGTTCGTCAACGGCGCGTGGCCCGAACGGCCAGTCTACGTCGGCGTCGGTGTCAGGTGGTCCATGCGGAAACTCGGCATCGAATCCGTGGAGCGGGCGAGATCGATCAGGCGCCCGGACCAAGTGGCTGTGCCGTCGCCGGTACGGTCGCCGGCGCCTGCTTCAGCTCGATGAAGATCGCGTGTGTGTCCGTGTCACCGTTGTTCTCACCCAGGTGCTCCTGCGCAGCCAGCCATCTCACCTCGCCGGCGCGCAACTCCAGATCGACGGATCGATTGTCATGCGACACACGTCGACGGAACGCGCTGAGCGTCACCATCACCGAATCAGGGTGCCGATGCGCCAGCGTTCGGTCGCCGGGGCGGTCGTGGTACGACAGCACTCTGACCCGATCGTTCTCGAACACGATGCGATACAGGTCGGGGTTCGTCTCGACAGGATCGATCATCAGTGCCACCTCCTGCTTGGGCCGATCTGCTGGGACGATGTCGTGCCGGCGTCGTCGTGGTATGAGCGTACCATGATGGTATGGCAGTCCCATATGAGTCCACCGGGCGGCGCGAGCAGAAGGGGCGGACGCGGGCGGCGATCCTCGCCGCGGCGCGGGAACAGCTCGCCGGCGGCATCACGCCGACGGTGGAGAGCGCGGCCGCCGAGGCCGACGTGTCGCGTACCACGGCGTATCGGTACTTCCCGACTCAGCGTCAGTTGCTGCAGGCCGCGTACCCGGAGATTGAGGCGCCGACGTTGTTGCCCCGAGACGCGACCGCGGATCCGGTCGAGCGGCTTGATCTGGTGGTGCGGGCGCTGGCCCGGATCAACGACGAGTGGGAGCCGCACCTGCGCACCGCGTTGCGTCTGTCGCTCGAGCAACCCGCGACCGGCGAATCGCCCATCATGCGGCGCGGGCGGGCCATCGGATGGCTCACGGACGCGCTCGAACCGTTGCGCGACAGCCGTTCCGACATCGACGTTCGCGCGCTCGCGTTGGCGATCAGATCGGCAACCGGCATCGAGGCGAAGATATGGTTGACCGATGTCGCCAACCTGTCCGGCGCGGACGCCGCGGCGCTCGCGTCGTGGGTCGCACAGGCGATGCTTGCGCACGCGCTAGCCGGTCACCCGCTGCCGACGATCGCATCGGCACGAACAAAGGCCAATTGACATGTACGCCACCCGGGTCTCGGCCCACACGCACGCCGGTCGCGCCACCGTCTACCGAGCGCTCCTCGACCCCGATGCGATCGCGGTCTGGCGAGTGCCAGCAGGCATGAGCAGCGAGGTCCACGAGTTCGATGCGCGCGAGGGCGGTGCATTCCGGGTGTCGTTGACCTACGACGAGCCGACTGGAATCGGCAAGTCGACGTCCCGGACCGATACGTACCAAGGGCATTTCGTGGCGCTCGTACCCGATGAGCAAGTGGTCGAGGCGCTGCGGTTCGAGTCTGCCGATCCGGAACTCGCGGGCGAGATGACGATGACGACGACGTTGCGCGACGCGGACGGCGGCACGGACATTCTCATTGTCCACAACGGTGTGCCGGACAAGATTCCGCCGACCGACAACGAGACGGGCATGACCATGGCGCTGGCCAAGCTCGTCGATTACGTCGAGCGCCGGTAGCGCCGTCGGCATCGGCCGGGGCACGTTGCGGCCGACGCCGACGACGATTACTGGTCGAAGCGCCTGGACCTTCGGTCGGCGCACGGGCCCTGCAAGCGATACTGAGCGGCGTACCCGGCCATCTCAGCGTTGCGCGGCCGCGACCGATACCTCCGCGTCCAGCCGCCCGAACTCCAGACCGTCGCGTTTGACGGCGCCGCGGAAGAGCGCCGCATCCTTGGCGTAGTGCTGTCGTAGCCGCCACGGCGCACGGTCGCCTTGCAACGGCAGGAGATCCCGCGATCGCTGGAAATATCCGGACGTCATCTCGATGAACGGGCCGGTTGCCATCGGCGCGGCGGGCAGCCGCGGGGTGACGGTCGCGTACCCGTTGCGGCGCATGTACTCGAGGATCCGGCAGACGTACCGGGCGACCAGGTCCACCTTCAACGTCCACGACGCGTTGGTGTAGCCGAGCGCGAACGCCATGTTGGGTACGCCGTCGAGCATCATTCCCTTGAACACGACGTGCTGTGGCACGCGCACGGCCGAACCGTCGACGGTCAACTCGATCGCACCCAACGGCAGGAGGTTCAGGCCGGTCGCCGTGACGATCACGTCGGCGTCCAGCGTCCGACCGGAGCGCAGCGACACACCCGTAGGCGTAAACGTGTCCACGTGGTCGGTGGCGACGGACACCTTGCCCGACCGGATCGAGGCGAACAAGTCGCCGTCCGGCACGACACACAACCGCTGATCCCAAGGTTGGTACGCCGGCGTGAAGTGGGTGTCGACGTCGTACCCCGCCGGCAGGCTCCGCGTCACACCCCGGCGAAGCAACGCGCGAGCGCGGTCCGGGTAGCGGCGGAACAAGCGATACACGAGGGTGCCGAGCCGGATGTTCTTCCACCGCACCGCGGCGAATACCCGGTGCGCCGGCATCACCTTGCGCAACAACGCGGCGATGCCGTCCTGGGCTGGCAACGCGACGACGTATGACGGCGACCGCTGGAGCATCGTCACGTGCGCGGCGGTCTTGGCCAACGCCGGCACCAGTGTCACCGCTGTTGCGCCGCTGCCGATCACGAGGATCCGCTTGCCGGCCGCGTCGAAGTCCGCCGGCCAATGTTGCGGGTGGATGACCTCACCGGTGAACGCGTCCTGCCCGGGCCAGGCCGGCGTGTATCCCTCGTCGTAGCGGTAGTAGCCGGAGCAGAGGTAAAGGAACGTGCACGTTTTCGTGGTGCGAACGCCAGAGTTCGTATCCTCGACGGTCACCGTCCAGCGGCCGTCCTCGCTTGTCCAGTCGGCTCCAGCGACCCGGGTGCGGTAGCGGATCTTCGCGTCCACGCCGTACGCCGTCGCGGTCTCGCGGACGTACCGCAGGATCTCATCGCCACCCACGATCGAGCCCGCGCCGGTCCATGGCCGGAACGGATATCCGAGCGTAAACATGTCGGAGTCCGACCGGATGCCGGGATAGCGGAACAGATCCCAGGTGCCGCCGCTCGATCCGCGTGCCTCGAGGATCTCGAACGAAGTGTCGGGCGCATCGGTCAGCAGCCGACAAGCGGCGCCGATCCCGGACAGACCGGCGCCGACGATGAGCACGTCGACATGTTCTGGTGCGGCCACAGGACTCCCTGTCAGTCGGTGCGCTGAGATCTCCGCTCAGAATGACACCCGGGATGTGTGCGATTCAACACGTCTTCAGGTCGGCGAGGGTGTCGAGCAGATCGGACCTGTGCAGGTCTGCGAAACCCCAGGTCATCCGCAGCGCACCAGGATCCGACTCCCTTGAGTTCCGCGCTGGCGAGATCCGTTTGCCGGGCCGCGCCCGTATATGTCGGTGTGGAGGTCTCTGACGACGGGTTGCTCGCCGGTATGGCCGCGGGCGACGCGGAAGCGGCCACCGCGTTCGTCCGCCGGTACCAGTCGCGCGTTTTTGGTCTGGCGCTGACCATCGTCGGCGTGCCCGCGATCGCCGAGGAGGTCGCGCAGGAGGCGTTCGTGCGTGCCTGGCGGTTTGCCGGCGGGTACGACGCACGGCGCGGCGGGGTCGCGACGTGGCTGCTGTCGATCGCACGCAACGCCGCGATCGACGCGGTGCGGGTTACCCGGGATCGGCCGTATGACCCGGCGGTGGTGGCCGCGTTGCTCGCCAACTCGGACGGCGGGGATTCGGGACGGTACGCCGACGACTGCGTCGACGCGCAGCGGCTCCGTGACGCGCTCGCGTCGCTGCCCCACGAACAGGCCGTCGCGTTGGTATTGGCGGCGATGTACGGCATGACGGCACGAGAAATCGCCCAGCGGGAAGGGATTCCGCTAGGCACCGCGAAGACCCGCATCAGGCTGGGCCTTGCCCGGCTGCGCGACCAGCTCGAGGTGAGCGATGGACGAGACACCTGACTGCGAGGCGGTGCGACCGCTGCTGGAAGAGTTGGCGACCGGCGCCGTGACCGGACACGATCGGGCGTTCGCGTTGATGCACGTCGCGCACTGCGACCGGTGCCGGCGTGAGCTGACCGAGCTCACCCGCGTGGCGGATGATCTGCTCCTGCTCGCACCGCGACGCGAGCCGCCGGCCGGCTTTGACGCGGCGGTAGCGCGGCGTCTCGC
>DASTMZ010000175.1:0-7043 GCA_035713725.1 Micromonosporaceae bacterium | reverse complement strand
TCGACCGGGGCGTTGGCGAGATCGACGACCGTCGTGACCATCGGCTCATGCCTCCTGGCGGGTGCGCGGGTCGAGGAACACGTAGACGACGTCGGCCAGCAGGTTCGCGGCGAGCACGACGAACGTGATGATGAGGAAGATGCCCTGGATCAGCGGGTAGTCCTCGCCGAGCACCGCCTGGTAGAGCACGTCGCCGATGCCCGGATACGAGAACACGATCTCGGTCAGCAGCGAACCGGTCACGACGAAGCTCAGTGCCAACGCGAAGCTCGACACGGAGGGCAGGATGGCGTTGCGGGCCGCGTACCAGATGACCTTGCGCGGCGGCAGCACCTCGGCCTCGGCGAGCAGCACATAGTCCTCGTCGGCGACGGTGACCATCATGTTGCGCATGCCGATGATCCAGCCCGCAAGCGACGCACCGATGATGGTCACGCCGGGCAGGATCGCGTGATGCAGCGCGTCGGCGAGGAACGGGCCGTTGAAGCCGATGGTGGTGTTCTCGAACTCGTATCCGCCGTGGTTCGGGAACCACTGCAGGTCCTGCGCGAAGAACAGCAGCAGCAGGGTGGCCAGGAAGAAATACGGCATCGCCTGGAAGAACGTGCTGACCGGCAGCACGCTCTCCAACCACGATCCACGGCGCCACGCGACGACGGTGCCGATCGTCGTACCGAGCACGAAGCTCACCACGGTGGCGGCGCCGACCAGCAGGATCGTCCAGAAGATCGCGCTATGGATGACGGTGGTGACCTGCGCCGGGTATTGCGAGATCGACAGCCCCAGGTTGCCGTGCAGGAGGTTGTCCCAATAACGCAGGTATTGACCCCACAGGCCCTCGTGCACGTTGATGCCGAACTGCGCGTAGAGGCTCTCGGCGGCCTGCGGCGGGATCGCCCCGGCGTGGGAGTTGATGACCGCCTCGACCGGGTTGCCCGGGATCATGTGCGGGATGAAGAAGTCCAGCGTGATCGCGATGACCGCGGTCACCACGTAGAAGCCCAGGCGGCGGAGCAGGACGACCACGCGACCTCCCTCCCATCAGGCGGTCCGTGCGTCGCCCTCCGTTTCGGCGGTGCCGAGGTCCGGAGAGCGGGCGTACGGGAGCGCTCCCATGAGAGATTGCCGTTCGGGTACAGACGTGTCAAGGCCATGATGGGAGCGTTCCCATTTTGTTACGGCGCGAGGCGCGGCAAACCACCCTCGAGTCGACCCGACGGGCCAGCCGCGGCCACCGATCGGCGGACGCCCGCGAGCGCGGCGACCTCGGCGGCGCACCCCCACGCGAGCGTGACGCCCGAACCGCCGTGGCCGTAGTTGTGGATCAGCCGGGCACCGTTGCGCATCTCCAGGTCCAGGCGCGGGGTCGGCCGACCGGGCCGCAGCCCGACCCGATGCCCCACGATCCGCGCACCGTAGAGGCGAGGCTCGATCGCGGCGCACCGCGCCACGATCGCCGCCGCGGTCGCCGGATCGGGCGACCGGCTCCAGTTGCCGACGTTGGCGGTGCCGCCGAGCAGCACCGTGTCGCCGTGCGGGAAGAAGTACGTGAGGTCCTCGGTGTCGTCCGGCCCGTCCGCGAAGAAGTTCGTGATGCCGGGATTCTCCGCGATCACCACCTGGCCGCGCACCGGCATCAGGTCGGCGTCGCCGGTCAACTCGCGGGCGCCGACGCCGGTGCAGTTCACCACGATCGGCGCGATGCTCGTCGTCTCGTCGAACGAGCGCACCCGGCGGAACTCGATCACGCCGCCGGCCGCTGCGAACCGGGCACGGAGGTATCCGAGGTAGACGGGCATATCCATGACGGGTACGCGAAGATGCCACCCGACGACGTACCCGGACGGAAGCTCGTCGGGCGTACACGCGCGTAGGCCGTCGATCGGCGCGCCCCAATTCGGCGCGGCGGCGGGCGTGCGGCTCGCCTCTATTCCGTCCATCAACGCGACGCCGGTCCTCGGGTCGGTGGCAAGCCCACGCAAGACGTCCAGCGAAATCGCGCTCCAGACCGCGACGCGATCGCGCGCCGCGACGAGGTGCACGCCCCAGCTAGCCCCGGCGGCGTAGGACGTGATCGCCTCCGGCGGATCGGCCGCCCAGATCGTCGTCGGCGTGCCCGATTCGGCGAGCGTGATCGCGGTTGTTAACCCGACGACGCCCGCGCCGACCACGAGCGCGTGGTGCCACGCATGGTTGTCGGCTGGTGTCGTCACGCGGACGACCGTACCCCGACCTGCGCGGATGCAACACCGCCCGATGCGCGGGCCGACCCGCCGGCACCTGCTAGGAACGGGCGGTACGGTGGGGCGCCCAATCGTGGAGGTACCGATGCGCGCGCTCACGGTCCGACCCGGAGTGACCAACTCGCTGGCGTTGTCCGACCTGCCTGAACCGCCCGCGAGCGACGGCAGTGTGCTGGTCGAGACGCTCGCGGTCGGGCTATGCGGCACCGACATCGAGATCGTCGCAGCGCAATACGGCGAAGCACCGCCCGGCTCGGACGTTCTGGTGCTGGGTCACGAGAACCTCGGTCGCGTGGTCGAAGCGCCGGCGGACGCCGCAGTCGCGGCCGGCGATCTGGTGGTCGGCTTCGTACGCCGACCGGATCCCGTGCCGTGTCCGGCATGCGAGGTCGGCGAGTGGGACATGTGCCGCAACGGTGGCTACACCGAGCACGGCATCAAGGGCCTGCACGGGTTTGCGCGCGAGCGCTGGCGTGCGATGCCGGACGCCGTTGTGGCCCTCGACCGCGGGCTCGCCGACGTCGGCGTGTTGCTGGAGCCGACCACAATCGTCGCGAAGGCCTGGGAGCAGGTCGAGCGCATTGGACAGCGCGCCTACTTCGGCCCGAAGGTCGTGGCGGTCACCGGTGCCGGACCGGTCGGGCTTCTCGCCGCGCTGCTCGGCGCGCAACGCGGACTCGAGGTGCACGTCTTCGACCGCGTCACGGAGGGGCCGAAGCCAAAGCTCGTCGCCGACCTCGGCGCGCAATATCACGCGACCCCGCTGCCGGGCAGCGCCGTGCACCCCGACATCGTGATCGAGTGCACCGGCGCCTCGTCGGCGATCGTCGATGCCATGACCCACACCGCGACCGACGGCATCGTCTGCCTCACCGGCGTGTCGTCGGTCGGCTCGAAGGTGCCGGTCGACATTGGCGACCTGAACCGCACCGCGGTGCTGAACAACGATGTCGTGTTCGGCACCGTGAACGCGAACCGTCGGCACTACGAGGCGGCGGCCGCTGCGCTTGCCGCCGCCGACCGTGCATGGTTGGCGCGCCTCATCACGCGGCGGGTCCCGCTCGATGAGTTCACGGACGGCTTCGCCCGTCGCGCCGACGACGTCAAAGTGGTTCTGGAGGTGGCGACGTGAGCGAGCCTTGGCGAGCGAATCATGAATGCAGCGCGTGTTGTGCCTCATGCCCGCCCGCAGCGAAGCGAGGACGGGCATGAGCAGTCCGATCGAGGACTACGCGCTGATCGGCGACCTGCACACCGGTGCGCTCGTCGGCCGCGACGGTTCGATTGACTGGTTGTGCCTGCCGAACTTCGACTCGCCGGCATGTTTCGCGGCGCTCCTCGACACGCCGGACGCCGGCCGCTGGCTACTGGCGCCGACCTCGTCGCTGGCCACCGCGCCGGCCGTCACGCACACCAGTGGCGTCCCGTACGGCACGACCGCGACTCACGTACATGCCGTGTCGACCGCGAAGTGCACGCGCCGGCAGTATCACGGTGAGACGTTGGTGCTGGAGACCGAGTGGCATACGCCGACCGGCCAGGTCACCGTCATCGACTTCATGCCGCCACGGAGCGCCGCCGTCGACGTGGTACGCATCGTGGTCGGTGTATCCGGCTCGGTCGAGATGCACTCCGAACTCGTGTTGCGCTTCGACTACGGCCGCATCGTGCCTTGGGTACGGCAGAAGACCGGCGGCATCGAGGCGATCGCCGGGCCGGACGCGGTCTGGTTCCGTACGCCGGTCGAGCTGCACGGCGCCGAGCAGACGACGGTGTCCACCTTCACCGTACGTGCCGGCGAACGCGTGCCGTTCGTGCTCACCTGGGCACCGAGCCATCGCGGTGCACCGCCCCGCGGTGACGCCGACGAGTTGGCCGCACACACCATCGGGCACTGGCAGTCGTGGACGGATCGGTGCAACGTGCCGGGACCGTGGCACCAGGCCATCAAGCGTTCGCTGCTCACGCTCAAGGCGTTGACGTTCCAGCCGACTGGCGGCATCGTCGCGGCGCTGACGACGTCGTTGCCGGAGCAGATCGGCGGGCCTCGCAACTGGGACTACCGCTACTGCTGGCTGCGCGACGCCACCTATACGTTGCAGGCGATGCTCGCCGCCGGGTACGTCGAGGAGGCGAAGGCGTGGCGCAACTGGCTGCTGCGCGCGGTCGCCGGCGACCCGAGTCAGCTCCAGATCATGTACGGCCTCGACGGCACAAGACGACTCACCGAATACGAGATCCCGTGGCTCGCCGGGTACGAGCGGTCGGCGCCGGTCCGGGTCGGCAACGCCGCGGCCGACCAGTTGCAGCTCGACGTGTGGGGCGAGGTGCTGGATGGCCTGTCGCTGGCTCGGCAGGCCGGTCTCTCGCATCACGACGACTCATGGGATCTGCAAGTGGCGTTGCTCGACCACCTCGAGGGCGCGTGGCAGGAGCCCGACAACGGACTGTGGGAGATGCGCGGACCGCGCCGGCACTTCGTGCACTCGAAGGTGATGGCGTGGGTGGCCTTCGACCGGATGGTGCGCGCCGTGCGCGACAGCGGCCTGCACGGCGACGTGGACCGGTGGGAAGCGATCCGCGACGACATCCACGCCGAGGTGATGGCGAGCGGATTCAACGAGGAGCGCAACAGCTTCGTACAGTCCTACGACACCACCGAGCTCGACGCCTCGCTGCTGCTGATCCCGCGCGTCGGTTTCCTGCCCGGTACGGACCCCCACGTGCTCGGCACCATCGAGGCGATCCAGCGCGAAATCACGCAGGACGGCTTCGTGATGCGCTACCGGCCCGGACCGTCCGACGACGGCCTGCCGGGCGGCGAGGGCATCTTCGTCGCGTGCTCGTTCTGGCTCGTCGACGCGTTGCATTCGGCCGGCCGCGACACCGAGGCCGTCGAACTCTTCGAGCGCCTGCTCGAGTTGCGCAACGATGTCGGGCTGCTGAGCGAGGAGTGGGACCCGGTCGCGAAACGTCAGCTCGGCAACACTCCGCAGGCGTTCAGCCACTTCCCGCTCGTGGTGAGCGGCATCCAGTTGCAAACCGGTCGGCACCGCCGCAGCTTCCAGCCACTGCACGACTGACGGCGCCCGAGCCGCGCCGGCGGGGCCTCACATGGTCAGCGTCAGGACATCGCGGTAGGTCAGCACGTCCTCGCTCCGGTCGTCGGTGCGACCGGTCGCGACTGCCGCAACGGCCGCGACCGCCCGGCTCAACGCGACTCGGAACGGCCACGAGCCGGTGCTGATCCGCGCCACGCCGAGGTCGGCGAGGCCGGCCACGGTCTGCCGGCCCGGCAGGAACAACACGTTCAGCGGCGCGTCGACGCCGTTGACAACTGCCCTGATCGCGGTCGGCTCGGCGATGCCGGGCACGAACACACCGTCCGCTCCGGCGTCCCGGTATGCCAGTAACCGTTGGATCGTGTCGGTCAGGTCCGGCGCGGAGGGGTTGAGCCAGTGCGTGTCGGTGCGCGCGTTCACGAACAGATGGGGCACGCGTTGCTTGATGGCACGGATGAGCTCCACCTGCGTACCGGTCGTGGCGAGCGTGCCGTCCGGTCGGCCGTCCTCGATGTTCACGCCGACGGCGCCGGTCGCCGCGAGGTCGTGCGCGAGTCGGGCGACGTCCGCGGGCTGCGCACTGAAACCCGCCTCGATGTCGATCGTCACGAGGCAGTCCAGCCGACCGAGCCGCCGCGCCAAAGCGTACGTTTCGGCGCGTGCCAGACCCGCCGCGTCGGGCAGGCCGGCGGCCGCTGCGACACCGAGACTCGTCGTGCCGACGGCCGGGAATCCGGCGTCCACAAAGGCGGCCGCCGACGCGAAGTCCCACGCGTTGGGCAGCAGCAGCGGTTTGCCCGGACGATGCAGGGCTCGGAACTCGTCGAAGTCCGCCGTCATGCGCCCACCCGTTGCGCGGCAAGGACGGCGGTCACGACGCCGGCGGCAAGTGCGATCGCGTGCTCCCGACCCGGGCACGGCCGACGTCCCGCACCGAACGTGAGATGCCGGTCGACACCATCGCGGTCCGGCTCGAACACCTCCGGCTCGCCGAAGACGGCCGGGTCACGGTTGCCGGCCACCAGATCGATGACCACGCGGGTACCCGGTGCCACCGATGCCGTACCGATCGTGGCCGGAGCTACGCAGACACGGCGCATCGCGGTCACCGGTGGATCGAACTGGAGCGTCTCGTGGAGCAGGCGATCGGTCGGTGCCTCGCGACGAACCGCCCACGCCAGCGCGTTCGTTATCAGCCCGGCGGTCGCGTCGCACGCCTGGACCAGCACCGAAATCCGGGCCGCGGTCGCCGCGTCCGCGACCCCGCCGCAGGCGGCTACCAACGTGGCCACGGCCGCGTCGCCATCTGGTCCGGCGTCGGTGCCGGGGTGATAGCCGCGTGCGACGACCCGTACGGCCTCCGTCACGTCGGCGTCCATGCCGAGCGCCTCGGCGAGTACGGCAACCGGCACGGTACGAGCGATCGTGTCGGCCGACTCGCCGACGGCGAGGCTCGCCGTGGACCGGTCGGCGGCGACGTGCCGGAGTTCGGCGGGATCGATGCCGTCCAGCACCCGGATGACCCGCTCGCGACGGCCGGCGTGGAGATCGCCGTTGGCGAAGCGGCTGACTTGGGCGCGCAGCCAGGTGATGCCGGGCGCGCCGTCGGACTCGGACACCGGTACGGATCCGGACATGGGTACCTCGAACGCGGCGTCGCTGAGTACGGCGAGAGCATCGGCGTAGCGGCGCACGGTCTTGGTCGTCGACATGCCGCCACGCTACGGCCGTGGGGGGG
>DASTMZ010000174.1:0-4052 GCA_035713725.1 Micromonosporaceae bacterium | reverse complement strand
GCTCGACATCCCCATCCGGTCGCCGCGCCACGACGGTGCCGCGCGGTTGCGCCGCAATGGCCTACCCGCGCCGTTGCACCTGGGCGGCTCGCTGCTGCGATATCGACTGCTCAACACGTCGCAACGGCTGCGGTTCGTACGAGCCGCGCTCGCCATGCGCGGGCTGGACCGCACCGATCCGGAAGTGGACGCTGGCAGCTTCGGCGACTGGTTGCGCGAACACCGGCAGGACCGCCAGACGATCGACGCGATGTGGGACCTGGTCGGGGTCGCGACCCTGAATGCCGCCTCCGATCAGGCGTCTCTCGCGCTCGCTGCGATGGTGTTCCAGGTCGGTCTGCTGACCGAGGCCAGCGCGGCGGACATCGGGTGGGCGATCGTGCCGCTGCAGCGCCTGCACGGCGACGCCGCCGCTCACGCCTTGGAAATGACTGGCGCTCACGTCCTCGTTGGCGCAAAGGTGGACGCCGTCGAGCCGCAGGGCGAACGGTGGCTGGTCAAAGCGAAGGGCGGGGAGCAGTTGTTCGATGCGGTGGTGCTGGCGGTTCCGCCGGCGGCCGCGGAGCGTCTGGCTCCCGATGGCAGTCTCGTGCTGGCCGACGGACGCGCGCTCGCGGCCGGCTGGGCGGAGCGGCTGGGTACGTCGCCGATCGTCAACGTGCACGTGGTGCTCGACCGGCCGGTGATGGACACGCCGTTCGTCGCCGGTGTGGGTACGCCGATCCAGTGGGTGTTCGACCGTACGAACCAGTCCGGCCACCAGGGACCCGGCCAATACCTGGCAGTCTCGGTCTCCGCCGCGGACGAGTTCATCGATCTGCCGGTAGCCACGCTTCGTGACCGGCTGCTGCCGGATCTCGTCGCGCTGCTACCGGCCGCGGCCGCGGCGGAGGTGTTGGACTTCTTCGTCACGCGCGAGCGGGAGGCGACGTTCCGGCCAGCACCGGGCAGCGCGGCGCTCCGCGCGGTGGCTACCACCCGTGCGCCCGGCCTCTACGTGGCGGGAGCATGGACCGACACCGGCTGGCCGGCAACCATGGAGGGCGCGGTACGCAGCGGCGATGCGGCCGCCGCGGCCTTGCTCGAGGCATCGGAATCCGGCCTCGCACAACCCATCCGACAGGGGGTGGCGGCATGACCGCGATGCTCGACTCGCTGCACCGCAGCCGGGACCAGCTGATGCCCGCGCTGCGCGCCGCAGTGCAGCGTCTCGATCCGTCGAGCCGCCTGCAGGCGTCCTACCACCTCGGCTGGTGCGACCCGGACGGGCGACCGACCACGAACGGCGGCGGCAAGGCGGTGCGGCCGGCGCTTGCGCTGCTGTCCGCCGAGGCGGCCGGTGCACCGGCCGAGGTCGGCGTGCCAGGTGCGGTCGGCGTCGAACTCGTGCACAACTTCTCGCTGCTGCACGACGACCTGATGGACGGCGACGCGGAGCGGCGGCATCGCCGTACCGTCTGGGCGATCTGGGGCGAACCCGCGGCGATCCTGACGGGTGACGCGATGCTCGCGTTGGCGCACGAGGTCGTGCTCGAAGCACCGTCGCCGCACGCCGGACGCGCCGCGCTCTTGCTTGCCAGCACGACCCGCGAGCTCACCCGGGGTCAGGTGCAGGATCTCGAGTTCGAGACCCGCAACGACGTCACGCTCGATGAGTGCCTCGACATGGCCAGCGGTAAGACCGGCGCGCTGCTGTCCGCGAGTGCCGCCATCGGCGCAGTGCTGGCCGGCGCACCCGACGAGATGGTGACCGCGCTGACCAGATTCGGTTCCGAGGTCGGGCTCGCGTTCCAGCTCGTCGACGACGTGCTCGGCATCTGGGGCGACCCGGCGGTGACCGGCAAGCCGGTGTACAACGACCTGCGCTCGCGCAAGAAGTCACTGCCGGTGACGTACGCGCTCGGCAACGCCGACCATGCCGCCGAGGTGAAGGAATGGCTCGCCGCGCCGGACGAGCCGGACGACGAATCCGTCCGCCACGCCGCCGACCTGGTCGAGGCGGCCGGCGGACGCGAGTGGGCGCTGGCCGAGGCGCGCCGCCGCATGCACCTCGCCGAGGAGGCACTGTCCAGCGTGGACATCCGACCGCGGGCGCGCGCCGACATGTATGCGCTCGCCGAGTTCATCGTGGATCGCGACTCATGACCAACACCGCCACGGTCGGCCGCCAAGCGGCGCCGGCCACAATCGGTACGCGCGCGGCCGACACCATGGCCGCGGCGGTGGCACACCTGCGTTCCTTGCAGGATGCCGCCGGTTGGTGGAAGGGCGAGCTGCAGACCAACGTCACGATGGACGCCGAAGACCTGCTGCTGCGCGAGTTCCTCGGCATTCGCACCGCGCAGGCGACCGACGAGGCGGCCCGCTGGATCCGCTCGCAGCAACGGTCCGACGGCACGTGGGCGACATTCGAGGGCGGCCCCGCGGACCTCTCCACCACGGTCGAGGCCTGGGTCGCGTTGCGCCTCGCGGGTGACGCTCCGGATGCGCCGCACATGGCCAAGGCGCTGGCGTTCATCCACGCGGAGGGCGGTCTCGAATCGACTCGGGTGTTCACGCGGATCTGGCTTGCGCTCGTCGGCCAATGGTCCTGGGACGAGCTGCCCGAGATACCGCCCGAGATGGTGTTCCTGCCCAAGTGGTTCCCGCTCAACAAATACGACTTCGCGTGCTGGGCGCGGCAGACCGTCGTGCCGCTGACCATCGTCGGCAGCATCAAGCCGGTGCGCCCGCTGCCGTTCCGCGTCGACGAACTCCGCACCGGGGCGCGCCGGCCGCGTAATGCGCCGCCGTGGACGTGGTCGGGATTCTTCCAGCGCCTCGACACCGTGCTGCATTTCTACGGTCGGCACCCGATCCGGCCGCTGCGCCGCCTCGCCCAGCGTCGCGCCGCCGAGTGGATCCTCGCCCGGCAGGAGGCGGACGGCTCGTGGGGCGGCATCCAGCCGCCGTGGGTGTATTCGATCCTTGCGCTGCACTTGCTCGGCTACTCGCTGGAGCATCCGGCGTTGCGGGTCGGACTCGAGGGCCTCGCCGGCTTCGTCGTCCGCGAGCAGACCAGCGACGGATGGGTACGCCGACTCGAGGCGTGCCAGTCGCCGGTGTGGGACACCGCGCTCGCGCTGACAGCGTTGCTGGACGCCGGCGTCGCACCGGATGACGACGCCGTCATCGCCGCCGCCGACTGGCTGTTGAACGAGGAGGTTCGGGTCACCGGTGATTGGGCGGTGCGCCGTGGCGACCTCGCACCCGGCGGCTGGGCGTTCGAGTTCGCCAACGACGGATATCCGGACACCGACGACACCGCCGAGATCGTGCTCGCGTTGCGGCGCGTGGCGTTCCCCGACGAGGCGGCAATGCGCGGCACGATCGATCGTGGAGTCGCGTGGACGGCCGGCATGCAGTCCAAGGACGGCGGCTGGGGCGCGTTCGACGCGGACAACACCAGCCCGTTCCCGAACCGGCTGCCGTTCTGCGACTTCGGCGAGGTGATCGACCCGCCGTCCGCGGACGTCACCGCGCACGTGGTGGAGATGCTGGCGCACGAGGGCCGTACGGCCGACGTGGTCACCCGTCGCGGCATCGACTGGTTGCTTGCGAACCAGGAGGAAGACGGTTGCTGGTTCGGCCGCTGGGGCGCCAACTACGTGTACGGCACCGGCGCGGCCGTGCCAGCGCTGGTCGCGGCCGGCTTCGCCACGGATGCCGAGCCGATCCGTCGCGCGGTCCGGTGGCTGGAGGAGCACCAGAACTCCGATGGCGGCTGGGGCGAGGATCTGCGGTCGTACGTCGACCGTACGTGGGCCGGTCGTGGCGAGTCGACGGCGTCACAGACCGCGTGGGCGCTGCTCGCGCTGCTCGCCGCCGGCGAGGAGTCCGGTGATGCGGTGCAGCGGGGCGTCGGGTTCCTGGTCGACACGCAGCGCCCCGACGGCACGTGGGACGAGGACCTGTTCACCGGGACCGGGTTCCCCGGCGACTTCTACATCAACTACCACCTCTACCGCCTGATCTTCCCGGTGACCGCGCTGGGCCGATTCGTCAGGGAGGCC
>DASTMZ010000173.1:0-7244 GCA_035713725.1 Micromonosporaceae bacterium | reverse complement strand
GTGACGCCGGTGGTCCGGGTGATCTGTCGCAGATCGAGGATGCATTCGTGCGCGACGAGACCCTTGTTGCCGGCGTAGAGCACCGGGAAGTGATCGGCGAGCCGCGCCGCGATGTAGTTCGCGGCGAGCACCGCGACGCCCGTCGCGCGAGCGAGCCCGTCCGGCCCCATCATCCGCAGGTACGCCCACGGGATCGGCAGGATGCCCGCCGAGCCGTACGGCGCGCTGGCCACCGGCCCGACCACGGCGGCCTCCGGCGCGAGCGGGTTGCCCGGCAGGTACGGCGCCAGATGCGACCGCACCGCGACCGGTCCGACACCGGGTCCGCCGCCGCCGTGCGGAATGCAGAACGTCTTGTGCAGATTCAGGTGCGATACGTCCGCGCCGAACCGACCGGGGCGCGCGAAGCCGAGCAGCGCGTTGAGATTCGCGCCGTCCACGTACACCTGTCCGCCCGCGTCGTGCACCTGCGCGCACAGTTCGGCGATCGACCGCTCGTAGACGCCATGTGTCGACGGGTACGTCACCATGATCGCGGCGAGCCGTTCGCGGTGCGCCTCGATCTTGCCGGCCAAGTCGTCGAGATCGACGTTGCCGTCCGAGTCGCACGCCACGACAACCACCCGCATGCCGGCCATCACGGCGCTCGCCGCGTTCGTGCCGTGTGCGCTCGACGGGATCAGGCAAACGTCTCGATCCCGGTCGCCGCGTGCGCGGTGGTACGCGTGAATCGCCAGCAGGCCGGCAAGCTCGCCCTGTGAGCCGGCGTTCGGCTGCACGCTGACCGCGTCGTATCCGGTGATCTCCGCGAGCCAGCCCTCCAGCTGAGCGATCATCGCCGCGTACCCGGCGGTCTGCGTGACCGGCGCGTACGGATGCATGTTCGCGAATTCCGGCCAGGTGATCGGCTCCATCTCGGTGGTCGCGTTGAGCTTCATCGTGCACGAGCCGAGCGGGATCATCCCGCGGTCGAGCGCGTAGTCCTTGTCCGCGAGCGACCGCAAGTAGCGCAGCATCGCGGTCTCCGAATGGTGCGCGGCGAACACCGGGTGCGTGCCGAACGGCGTGGTGCGCGCGAGCACCTCCGGGATCGCGGGCAGCGGCGCACCGGCCGCGGCGTCGGCCGGCGACACGCCGAACGCGGCGAGCACGGTGGCGATGTGCGCGGCGGTCGTCGTCTCGTCGCACGACACCTGCACGTGGTCGGCGTCCGGGGCGTACAGATTGACGCCGGCACGCTCGGCGGCAGCCACGATCTCGGCGGCGCGGCCCGGCACGGACGCGGCCACGGTGTCGAAGAACGCGCGGTGCACCACGTCGATCCCACCGGCGCGCAAGCCGGCAACGAGCGCGGTGGCGTGCTCGTGCGTGCGACGGGCGATGCGAGCCAGGCCGGCCGGTCCGTGGTAGACCGCGTACATGCTCGCGATCACGGCCAGCAGGACCTGCGCGGTGCATATGTTGCTGGTCGCCTTCTCGCGCCGGATGTGCTGCTCGCGGGTCTGCAACGCGAGGCGGTAGGCGGGCGCGCCGGCGGCGTCACGGCTCACCCCCACCAGCCGCCCGGGCAGCGACCGCTCCAGGCCCGCGCGCACCGCGAGGTAGCCGGCGTGTGGGCCGCCGAAGCCCATGGGTACCCCGAACCGCTGCGCCGACCCGCACGCGATGTCGGCGCCGATCTCGCCGGGTGGCCGAAGCAGCGTGAGACCGAGCAGGTCGGCGGCGACCGCGACGAGCGCACCGGCCGTGTGGGCGGCGGCGATCAGTGGAGCGTGGTCGCGGATCTTGCCGCTCGCGCCCGGGAACTGCACGTGTACGCCGAAGAACTCAGCGGGCATTGGCTCGCGATCGAGGTCGACGACGCGGACCTCGATGCCGAGCGGGATCGCTCGCGTGGTGATCACGCCGATCGACTGCGGCAGCGCGTCGGCGTCGACCACGTAGACGTTGCTCGTCGACTTCGACGACCGCCGTGCGAGCGCCATCGCCTCGGCGGCCGCGGTCCCCTCGTCGAGCATCGACGCGTTCGCGGTCGCGAGGCCGGTCAGGTCGGTGACGATCGTCTGGAAGTTGAGCAGCGCCTCGAGCCGGCCCTGGCTGATCTCCGGCTGGTACGGCGTATAGGCCGTGTACCACGCCGGGTTCTCGAGGACGTTGCGCCGAATCACCGGCGGCGTGTGCGTGCCGTAGTAGCCGAGGCCGATCATGGATACCAACGGCTTGTTCTGCCCCGCGAGTGACCGCAGTTCGGCGATCACCTCGGCCTCGGTCGCCGACTCCGGCAGCGACAGCTGACCGTGGAAGCGGATTGTCTCGGGGATCGCGACGTCCATCAGTTCGTCCACGGACCCGTATCCCACGGCGGCGAGCATGTGCGCGACGTCGTCGGCGGACGGGCCGATGTGGCGGGCGGCGAACGGAGTATCGAGCGGCGTCATGGTCGGGCTCCCAGCGCGGTGTATACGTCTCGGACGGCCCTCCCCCTCTGTCGTCCATCCGATGGCTCGCCATCGGAGATGCTGCCCGCTCCAGAGATGCCTGCCGCGTGCGGTCCTTTTGCCTGAGAGGTTCCGGGGAGGAATTGCCCCTTCGGCGCCATGCCAACGCATGGTCTCTCCCGCGCGGGTGATCGGCGATTACAGACTACCGCAGCGGGCGCTCCGCGACTGGCCGCGACACCTTGCGGCGACGTCCACGTGCCGGCGGTGCGGCCATCACAGCGCCGCGAACGGGCGGATCAGCCTGCCCGGCGGCGTGCGCGGCGCGCGGCGAGCTCGTCGCCGGCCACCGCCGTTGGCTGTGCGGAGGTGGTGGCCTCTGAGTCGGCAACCGGCTCCGCCGGCAGCTCGGCGAGCGAACCTTGGATCTCCCGGAACGCGCCGCTGATCGCGATGCCGAACACTCCCTGCCCACCCTGCAACAGGTCGACGACCTCCTCGGGCGACCGGCATTCGTAAACCGTCGTGCCGTCCGAGATGAGGGTGATGTCGGCGAGATCGCTCGCTCCGCGGGAGCGCAGCACCTCGATCGCCTTGCGGATGTTCTGCAGCGACACACCGGCGTCGAGCAGTCGTTTGACGACCTTGAGCACCACCATGTCGCGGAAGGAGTAGAGCCGCTGCGTGCCGGAGCCCGACGCGTCGCGGATGCTCGGCACCACCAAGCCGGTCCGCGCCCAGTAGTCCAGCTGGCGGTAGCTGATCGCTACCGCGTTGCACGCCGTGACGCCGCGGTAGCCGAATTCCTCACCCTCGGAGACTCCGCCCTCGGAGACTCCGCCGTCGGCGAACGACGAGTCGTTGTCGCCGATCGGGAGTTGCTCGGCGGTGAAAGCGCCAACACTGGTCGATTCGGCCAGGTTCCGCGGATCCTGCACGTCACGACCTCCCACCTCGCAACTGCGCCCAGCCGCCGGACTCGGGCGGCGGGCAGACACCCCGGCCGAGATATTGAGCCGGCTGGCGATTCCCGTCCGGTCAGCGTAGCGCTCCGGCGTCCGCCGTCCATCCGGACGCCGAACGACACGCCGGACGCGCCACGGTTTCATGTCTAGTGCAGAACCAGTCGCGTTGGCGACCCGATGCGCGCGAATCGACGCGTTGTGAGCGAACGGACGCCGTGTGAGCCCTGCGCGGCGCGTGTAGTGCCCGCCGCCGCGACCGGTTTGCCGCCCGTGCGCCGATCGCTGCGCCGGCGCAAGACACGTCTGAGGCGGCTCTCAGTGAGCTGGCTCTTGATGAACCGGACGTCGGTGAGGCCGCTCTTGGCGAGAGAGCTCTGAGTGAACCGGCGCTCAGCCGGCGAAGTCCTCTGGCGTCACCTGTTCGAGGAACTCACGGAACTTCTCGACCTCGTCTTCCTGCTCGTCCGGAATGACGATGCCGACGTCGGTCAGGATCTGCTCGGCGCACCGGATCGGCGCACCGACGCGGAGTGCGAGGGCAATCGAGTCGCTCGGCCGCGCCGAGACGCGGACTCCGTCACCGAGCAACAGGTCGGCGAAGTAGACGTTGTCCTTAAGCTCCATGATCTCGACAGCGCGCAGGGGTGCGTTTAGCGCGGTGAGGATGTCGCGCATCAGGTCGTGCGTCAAAGGCCGCGGCGGCTTGACCCCCTGCTGCTCGTACGCGATCGCGGTCGCTTCCACGGCGCCGATCCAGATCGGCAGGTAGCGGTCGCCGTCGACCTCCTTGAGCAGCACGATCGGCTGGTTAGAGGGCAGCTCGACCCGAACCCCCACCACGCTCAGCTCGCGCACCGAATTGCCTCCGTGACTCGCCTACTTGCCTTGACCCTGCGTGCCTTTACCCCTACTTGCCTTGAGCCTACGTACGTTGACCCTACGTGCCTCGACTCTCACTCTGCACGCTACACGGGCGTGATGACAGCGTCGCACCGTGCGCACATTCCGAGCGTACGACACCGCTGGCCACCGGGCCGGGCGTGCGCCCGACGTCGTACCGGTCGACGGTTTTGTACGTTCCGGTGCAAACACGAGCGGCTTGATCGATCCGCCTCGATCACTGCGCGAACTCAGCCACCGAGTTCGTCGCGGAGGCCAATGCGTACGAGTGCGCCGTGCAGTTGTTGGGACAAGGTCGTCAACTCACGCGCCACGTCGACGGCTCGCGACCGTCCGGCCGCCGTCGACGCACGCTGCAGTGGCGCGAGCAGTTGCGCGAACACGCCAACCTCACGATCGGCGCCTGCGCGGTATGCGCGTAGGTGCCGCGGTGCGAGTCCGTAGCCGGCGAACGCGGCGGCCACCTGTGCGACCACGAGCGCGTCGCCGTCGTACCACCCCGGCGTGCGCGCACCGAGAAGACCGGTCGCCTCGAGTTCGGTCAGCATCTCGTCGGTCAGCCCGCAACGGGTCAGCACTTCGTCGCGACTGAACCTGGCCCGGGAACCCGCTTCCGCGATGCTTTCGCCGGCAGCGCGCCCGCCGACACCGTCCCGCTGTTCCGGCGCAGACCGCGGCGCGCCGGCTCCGTTCGTCTGCTCAACAGCCGTCCACGGTCCGACGGACGCGTCCGGCTCGCGATCCATCGCGTCGAGCTGTTCACGGATCACGCGTAACGGCAGGAACCGATCGCGCTGCGCGCCGAGCACGTACCGCAGGCGCGCGATGTCGGCGGCACTGTATTTGCGATAGCCGGCCGGCGTCCGTCGCGGCTCGACGAGGCCCTCGGCCTCGAGGAACCGAAGCTTCGAGATCGTGACGTCTGGGAAGTCCTCGCGCAGCCGCGCAAGCACTTCGCCGATGGTGACCAATGCCGGCGGCGACGACGCATCGGCCGCGACGGCCGCTCGCGGTGACACACTCCGGCGGCCCATCGGCTCGGGCGCGGTCGCGGCGGTCATCGCCGGCGTGCCTGTCGCCCGTGCAGGTGTCCGCCGGTTGTGCTCACGCCCCTTCGTCCGGACGTGGTCCGGCGATCAGCACCAGCCGGAACTTTCCGATCTGCACCTCGTCGCCGTTGGAGAGGGTGGCCGCCTCGACGCGTTCCCGGTTCACGTACGTGCCGTTGAGGCTGCCGACGTCGCGCACCGTGAAGGTGGCGTTGTCGCGATGGAACTCGGCGTGCCGGCGGGACACCGTCACGTCGTCGAGGAATATGTCGCTGTCGGGATGCCGGCCGCTCGTGGTCACGTCGTGATCCAAGAGGAAGCGGGCGCCGGCGTTCGGGCCGCGGCGTACCACCAGCAGGGCGGTGCCGGGTGGCAGCGTGCCGGCCACGCGGCTGGGCGCAACATCGCCGTCGCTGCCCTCCAGGACGTCGTCGAGTGCACCGAGATGCAGCGTCGACGTGACGTCGAGCGGCGGGAACTCGTCGTCGGGGCGCGTCATCGCTACCACCTCACAGAAATCGGCTGCTACCTGACAAGCCGGCGGACGCGAGAATCGGCTCCGTCGGTGCTCCCCCCACGCCGGACCGGTCGGCCTGCGCTCGACCTGGAATGTTTCCGGTCGACGCAGCGAGCCTAACGACGCGCCGATCATAGGGTCAACCGGACGCGCCCACGGTCAGTCCGAGGTGAGCGCCCGATAAGCCTCGGCGTCCAGCAGCCCGGTCACGTCGGTGTCGTCGGTCGGTGTGATCTCCACGAGCCAGCCGTCGCCGTACGGATCCGAATTGATCAGCTCGGGTTCGTCGGCCAGCCGATCGTTGCGCGCCGAGACGGCGCCGCTGATCGGCGCGTAGATCTCCGAGACGCTCTTGGTGGACTCGATCTCGCCGAATGCCTGACCGGCCTCGACCGCGGTCCCCTCGTCCGGCAGTTGCACGTAGACGATGTCCCCGAGCGCGTCCTGCGCGTAGTCCGTGATGCCGACCTTCCGGGCGGGCGAGCCGGCGGCCACCCACTCGTGGTCGGAGGTGTAATGCAGATCGTCGGGAATCACGCGGCATCCTTTTCTGGCGTCGCTGATGCGGCAGAGCAGCCGCTGACGCCGTAGAGCATACGGCTCATCGGCGCCCGCGCTGGCTACGGGACGGGATGTGCATACTGCAGCGCCTGCGGCTCATGCAGCGCGGTGACCTCGACCGTGCCGGGGGTCTGCAGGGACACCGTTCCACCGTCGTTGCGGACCGTGTCGTCGACGCCGCCCGGGATGGACAACGCCGCCTGGATGGTCTGCGGGTCGCCGATAACCGTGATCGACAGCGTTCCCCCGATCGTGGCGCCGTCGATGTTCACGCCACCCGTGGTGTCCGTGAAATACGTCGATGCGACAACGCGTACGGCGGCGGAGCCCGTACCGCTGATCTGCATCGCCTCGGCGCCTGCGCCACGCAGTTCCTCGATGGTGTCCAGCACGGTGTTCGCCGGAATCTGCTGACCGCTCGCCGGGATCAGATCGATGACCAGACCGGGGCCCTTGGCCGGCAGCGTGCCGCCGAGGATGCCGAGTTCGTCGGCACGTTTCGCGGCCGCGTCCAGAGCCGCCTGCCGGCTCTGCGCACCGGAATTGAGCTGCTGCACGGTGTTCTGGAGCGACGAGATCTCGGTCGTCAGCCGGTCCTTGCGGGCGTCGAGGTCGGACAGAATCCGAACCAGGTCGTCGGGCCGGTCGTTGGCGAGCGTCGACTCGTTGGCGTTGCTGCGCACCTGAACGATCAGCGCGAAGCCGAGCACGCCGAGCAGCAGCGCGATCACCATGTTCGCCGCGGTCAGCTTCGGCGTGAACACCGCCGCGGCGATCCGTCGCCAGCGCGGTCCACCGGCAGCCGCGCCGACCT
>DASTMZ010000172.1:0-2412 GCA_035713725.1 Micromonosporaceae bacterium | reverse complement strand
TCGCCGATGACGCTCGTCTTGAACCCGTCCCACGTCGATGACGTATCGACGCCTTCGGCGGCGGGCATCCGGTTGTGCCAGCAGCCCTGCCACGCTCCGACGGCGAGATGCATCGTGCCCAGGGCGTGCTCGTAGCGACTGCCGGTCATCGACGGGAACTGGATGACTGCCAGCGCGTTCTGCCGGATCGTGCGCAGCCTTTGCACGGCCGCGCTCCGCACGAGCGGATCCAGCTCCGGCGGGACCTCAACATACCCATGCACCGGGTCTCGGATGAGCCGCGCCAGTGCGCCCGCCATCGGACCAGTCTGCCGGATAATCACTCGTGACGCTACGCTCTATGCTGTGGCGCTCACCATCGAACGGGTCGCGCTACTCCGGCGTGTAGAACTGTTCGCGGGCACCCCGGATCGCGTGCTGGCCGGGATCGCCGGCGTCCTCGAGGAGGTCACCTGCCCGGCCGGGGCCGTCATCATGGAGGCTGGCGCCGTCGAGGACTGGCTGTTCGTGGTCGAGCACGGCGAGGTGGAGGTGATCCGCCCCGACCGCCGCGTGCCCATGGGCGTCGGAAGCGTGGTGGGCGAGCTTGCCGTCCTCGACGCCCGGCCCAGATCGGCCACCGTTGTCGCGCTCAGCCCGGTCCGGCTGCTGCGGCTGCGCAAGGCCGTCTTCGACGACGCGCTCGACGCGCAGCCGGAGATCGCGCGCGGCGTAATCGCCGACCTGGCGCGCCGCCTGCGCGAGACGCACCAACCGGTGTCATGACGTGCGTGCGCGGCTGACCCTGCTCACTGGCCAGACGACGTCTCTGGGTTTGTTCTGCGCGTTGCTGGTCGTGCCGGCGAGTTCGCTGTTCCTCGTCGAGTACGGCGCTACGCGACTGCCATATGTCTACCTCGCCGTCGGAGCGTCGGGCGTTCTCGCGTCCTGGGGTATGTCTCGCGCCCAGCGGCGGTGGACGTTGCTGCAGGTCGGCCTCGCCGTGCTGGCGTCGTTGTTCGTCGCGGTGGCCGCCGGGTGGGTACTCCTTGTCGTCGCCGGGGCGAACTGGGTGACGTTTCCCTTGCTCGTGCTGTTCCCGCTGTCCATCCCGATCGGTCTGATGCTCGTCGGTGCGCAGGCGGGAAGACTGCTCGACCTGCAGCAGATGAAGGCCAGGTTCTCGCGAGTCGTGGGCGGCTTCACTATCGGGCTCGCCGTGGGAGGTCTGCTCGCGGCCTGGCTGGTGCGGGTGACTGGCGACATCCGCCAGTTGTTCCTTCTCGACCTCGTGCCGCTGGCGGCATTCGCCGCGCTGCTGGCCGTGACCGGACGCCGTTACCCGGCCCAGTTGCACGCCGTACCCGCCCCGGTGGCGGTGGCGTCGGCGGCTGGTCAGGCGGTGGGCCGCAGACGCGTGACGCGGCTGGTGCTACTCGTCCTCGGCTACTCGGTGGCCTCGGCCGCCGCGACCCAGCTGCTGTACTTCATCGTGTGGGATCAGGCCGCGGTCAGATACCCGGATGCGACCCATCTCGCCGCCTTCCTCGGTGGCTTCGGGGCGCTCATGAACACCGTCAGCATCGCCTTCGTCGTGCTCTTGGCCGGCCGTCTGCTCCGCCGGTTCGGTGTCCGCCTCGGGCTCGCGGCCAATCCGGTCGCGGTCGTTGTCGTGGCGACGGCCAGTGTGGTGACCGGCGCAGTGGCGGGGTCGGCGACGACCGCTTTTTTTGTGCTGGTGTGCAGCGCCCAGGTGTCGGACATCGCGCTCACGGATGGCACCAGCCGCACGTCGATCAACGCCACGTACCAGGCGCTCGCCCCGGCCGAACGCCTCGCGGCCCAGACGTCGGTCGAGGCGGCGGGGGAACCTGCGGCCATCGCCGCGGTCGGCGGTTTGGTCCTGATCTTCGGCGCGCTCGGGCTCGGCATCATTTGGCTCGCCGTCGCGACGGCGGTTCTCGGCGTGCTGTGGCTGGTGGTCGCCGCGCTGTGTTATCGCGAGTACGGACGGCGGCTGCGCGATTCGCTCGCCCGGCGCGACTGGGATCCCACCGCTCTGCTCGTGACCGACGCGGCCTCGCGCGCGGCCGTCGAGAAGCTGCTCAGCAGCGTGGACCCTCGTGACGTCCAGCTCGGCGTCGACGTGCTGACCGCTGCTGATCCCGCGCTGCTGGGCCGGCACATCGGCAGGCTGCTCACGCACCCCGACGCCGGGCACCGGCGGATCGGGGTGCAGGCGGCGCTGGCCGCCGCCGATCCGGCCACTGTGCCGGAGCTCCTGCAGATCACGCGCGACGAGACGCAGCCGGCTGATCTGCGGGTCAGCGCCGCGAATGCGATCGCGGCCCTCGGCTCGGATCTGTCCGCGCTCGCGGCGGTGCTCGATGACGCCGACCCTGAGGTGCGGCTCACCGCGGCCATGTTGCTCAC
>DASTMZ010000171.1:0-2140 GCA_035713725.1 Micromonosporaceae bacterium | reverse complement strand
ACGTGATCGACCTCGCCGCCCTTGCGCCGGACGAGCACGTGGTCGTCGGCGAAGCTGCCGTCCGAGCGGAGCGGCGCGTTGGCCTGCGCGATGACGTGCCGGTCCTCCTCGTCCGCGGTGAGGTAGTCGATCTGGTCGCTGACCTTGCCCGCGGTCACCTTGCGGTATGGCGTCTCGATGAATCCGAATGGGTTGACCCGCGCGAACGTCGACAGTGCACCGATCAGACCGATGTTCGGACCCTCCGGGGTCTCGATCGGGCACATCCGGCCGTAGTGGGACGGGTGCACGTCGCGGACCTCGAAGCCGGCCCGCTCACGCGACAGACCGCCAGGACCGAGCGCCGACAGGCGTCGACGGTGCGTCAGACCCGCGAGCGGGTTGGTCTGGTCCATGAACTGCGACAGCTGCGACGTTCCGAAGAACTCCTTGATGGCGGCCACCACCGGACGGATGTTGATCAGGGTCTGCGGCGTGATCGCCTCGACGTCCTGCGTGGTCATGCGCTCGCGAACGACGCGCTCCATGCGGGACAGGCCGACGCGGACCTGGTTCTGAATCAACTCGCCGACGGTGCGCAGGCGCCGGTTGCCGAAGTGGTCGATGTCGTCCGGCTCGTAACCCTCTTCGCCGGCGTGCAGGCGGCAGAGATATTCCACCGTCGCGACAATGTCCTCTTCGGTCAGTACGCCCGTGGTGATCGGGATGTCGACGTTGAGCTTCTTGTTGAACTTGTAGCGGCCGACCTTGGCGACGTCGTACCGCTTCGGGTTGAAGAACAGGTTGTCGAGCAGGTTCTGCGCGTTCTCGCGCGTCGGCGGCTCGCCCGGACGCAGCTTGCGATAGATGTCGAGCAGTGCCTCGTCCTGGCCGGCGATGTGATCCTTCTCGAGGGTCGTCATCATCAGCTCGGACCAGCCGAACCGCTCGCGGATGCGCTCGTCGGTCCAGCCGATCGCCTTGAGCAGAACGGTGACCGCCTGGCGGCGCTTGCGGTCGATGCGTACGCCGACCGTCTCACGCTTGTCGATGTCGAACTCGAGCCACGCGCCGCGGCTCGGGATGACCTTGACGCTGGACAGGTCGCGGTCGGACGTCTTGTCGGGCTCCTTGGCGAAATAGACGCCTGGCGAACGGACGAGCTGGCTGACCACGACGCGCTCGGTGCCGTTGATGATGAACGTGCCCTTCGGCGTCATCATCGGGAAGTCACCCATGAACACCGTCTGGCTCTTGATCTCACCAGTCGTGTGGTTGGTGAACTCCGCCGTAACGAACAGCGGAGCGCAGTAGGTCAGGTCCTTCTCCTTGCACTCCTCGATCGAGGCCTTGACCTCGTCGAAACGCGGCGCTGAAAAAGACAGCGACATGGTGCCGGAGAAGTCCTCAATTGGACTGATTTCTTCGAGAATCTCCGCGAGGCCCGAACGGGCATGCCGGTCGTCACTCGAGCGATTCGCCCACGCTTCATTGCCCACCAACCAGTCGAAGGACTCGGTCTGAATGGCGAGAAGGTTGGGAACCTCTAGGTGTTCGGTGATCCTGCCGAATGAAACTCGGCGGGGAGCGAATGCACTCGATGTGCGACTGGTCTTCGCAGGGCGGGAAGCTGCCAAGATGCGTCCTTCCGAGGACCTTTGTTGCAGAACGGCCGTAACGCGCGCAGGCCAACCGGCCCGGCTCAAATTACCCAAACAGGGATCATTCAGACGGGAATCGGTCAGGAAGACAGCGCAAACTAGCAGTGTAGCCGAAAGGCTAACCGCTGTCGAGCCCCACCCCAAAACGGGGTACGGCGGCCTCGGAAGGGCGTTCCGCGTCGCGCGCGGTGGCCGTTCGCGTCCGACATCGGAGGTGCTGGGGTTCAGCGTGCCCGGACAATACCCACCTCGTCAAGGGCTTAGGCCAGGTGTGGCGGGTTGTTCTGACACCGTGACACGAAATGCGCTGCTCAGCGACGAGATCGCCGGACTTACGACCGAATTTGTGATGGTTTTGTCGGCGCGGCGCGCAAAGACTTATCGATGCCACCGGTCGTCATCGACCCGCCCAACCGGCACCGAGCAGCTCGCCGAATCGTGCGAACGGCGGGCGGCCGGCAGCCCCCGAAGGAATGCCGGCCGCGCCGTCGAGATGGTCG
>DASTMZ010000170.1:0-13285 GCA_035713725.1 Micromonosporaceae bacterium | reverse complement strand
TACATGACGCGCGGCATCGAGGATCCGCGTGACTACTACTACCGCCGCGTGTACGTGGACGCGGTGCGCGCGGTCGACGTGGTGCGCAGTCATCCAGTCGTTGACGAGAAACGGATCGCCGTCACCGGCGGGAGTCAGGGTGGCGGCATCGCGCTTGCCGTCGGGGCACTTGCCGTGGGCGTGGCGGCGGTGCTTCCCGACGTACCGTTTCTGTGCGACTTTCCGCATGCGACACGGATCGCGGGAACCGATCCGTACGCCGAGATCGCCCGATACCTGCAAGCGCACCGCGACCGGGTCGAGCAGACCTTCCGGACGCTGAGCTACTTCGACGGCGTGGTGCTCGCACGCGACGCGACGGCACCCGCGCTGTTCTCCGTTGCGCTCATGGACGAGACCTGCCCGCCGTCGACGGTGTTCGGCGCGTATCACGCGTACGCGGGCGACAAGCAAATCGAGGTGTACGAGTTCAATGACCACGAGGGCGGCGAGGCTTTCCACCGCACCCGACAACTCGAATGGTTGCCACGCGTTGTCGGCGTCGCGGCAGGCGGCGGCGCCCGAGCATCGTGAGGGTCGCGCATCCGCACATTGTTAGCTGATTTCGAGGTGGCTCCGTTACCGTGGACCGGTGAGTTCTGACAGCGGCGCGATAACCGCTGTGCCGGTTGCCAATGACGTCGACTGAGGACGTCGCTGACCCGCGGCCACGGGTAAGCGTCCGCCGACGCGGAGTGGTCGCGGGCCTGTTGGTTGTTCTCGTGGTCATCGCCTTGGCTCTCTACTACTGGGGTTCGACCGGATCGAGTGGATCGCAGCCGCGTGCCGCGCCACGCCCCAGCCCGTCGCCGAGCAAGGTGCCGACCACTGCCGAGATCTTCGACGCGGTGGCGCCATCGGTGGTGTCCATCGTCGCCATCCCGTCCGGCAAGAACCACATCGAGCTGTCCGGCACTGGCATCATCGTGAACGCGAACGGCACCATCCTCACCGCGCTGCACGTCGTCAAGGGCGCCGGCACGATCCACGTGACGTTCGCGGACGGCACCATGTCGGCCGCCACGGTCACTAGCGCGGACCCGACGATTGACATCGCCACCCTGGGCCCAGCCACGCTGCCGTCGATCGTGGTACCGGCGGTGCTCGGCAGCTCTTCGCGGCTGAATGTCGGCGACAACGTGGTAGCGATCGGCAACCCGTTGGGGCTGACCGACACGACGACCGCCGGTGTCGTGTCAGGGCTGGATCGTCTCGCCGAGGCACCGGACGGCGTACACCTGACCGGCCTCATCCAATTCGACGCGGCGGTGAATCCCGGCAGCTCGGGCGGTCCGCTGCTGGATGCCAAGGGCGAGACCGTCGGCATCGTTGTCGCGCTCGCCAATCCCACCAACCAGGACACGTTCATCGGCATCGGGTTCGCCGTACCCATTGGCACCGCGGTCGCGGGCGGCGGTCCGGGGCCACAGCAATGAGCAACGAACACGCAGACGAGCCGGACCCGCGGCGATGAGTAGCGAGGACGCACCCATGCAGAGTTCGAACCCGATGGAGCAGGTGCTCTACGAGGTGAAGAAGACCATCGTGGGCCAGGACGCATTGCTGGAGCGGCTGCTCGTCGCGCTGCTGTCGCATGGGCACTTGCTGGTCGAGGGCGTGCCGGGCCTCGCCAAGACGCTCGCCGTCAAGGCGCTGGCCGGCGCGGTCGGCGGGCAGTTCCACCGCGTGCAGTTCACGCCCGACCTGGTGCCGGCCGACATCGTCGGCACGCGCGTCTACCACCAACGCACCGGCGAGTTCCAGGTCTCGTTCGGGCCGGTGTTCACGAACCTGCTGCTCGCCGACGAAATTAACCGCGCGCCCGCGAAGGTGCAGAGCGCGCTGCTCGAGGTGATGCAGGAGCAGCAGGTCACGATCGGCCGCGAGACCTATCCGGTGCCGCAGCCGTTCCTCGTCATGGCGACCCAGAACCCGATCGAGTCGGAGGGCACTTATCCGCTTCCGGAGGCGGCGGTCGACCGTTTCATGATGAAGGTGGTCGTGAGCTACCCGAGCCCGACCGAGGAGTACGTCATCGTCGAGCGCGCGATCGGCGCACCACCGAGCGGCCGGGCCATCGTCGATCTCGACCAACTGGGCGAGATGCAGGCACGGGTGAACGAGGTGTACGTCGACCCGGCGCTCATCGAATACTCGGTACGGCTGGCCAACGCGACCCGCCGCCCGGACGACATCGGGCTTGGCAAGCTGTCGCGCTACGTCACGTTCGGCGCGAGCCCACGGGCGTCGATCAACCTGGTCCTGGCGGCCCGCGCGCTCGCGTACATCCGGGGTCGGGACTACACGCTCCCCCACGACCTGACCGACCTGGCGCTGGATGTGCTGCGGCATCGTCTCGTGATGTCCTACGAGGCGCTCGGCGAGGACGTCACGGCCGACGGCGTGCTCATCCAACTGCTGGACGCATTGCCGGTTCCGACCGTGCCGGCCGGACGACCGCCACGCCGATGACTGGTGCATCGGACCGCCTGCTGCGGCGACTGGAGTGGAAGGTCGTCCGTCGACTCGACGGGCAACTCCAGGGCGCCTTCCGCACGGTGTTCCGTGGCACCGGCATCGACTTCGCCGACCTGCGTGCGTACACGACTGACGACGACGTACGCCACATCGACTGGAACGTCACGGCGCGGATGGACGAGCCGTACGTCCGGCAGTACACCCAGGATCGGGACCTCACCGCGTGGCTGGTGCTCGACCGGTCCGCCTCGATGCGGTTCGGCGGCGAGGATCACACCAAGGACTCGGTGCTCACCGAACTCTCGGTCTGCCTGGCCCGACTGTTCACGCACGGCGGGAATCGGGTCGGCACGATCCTGTTCGACAACCGGTTCCAGCGGGTCGTACCGCCCCGCACCGGTCGGACCCATGTGCTGCGGCTGACGCACGAGTTGATGCGCGTCACGGGTACGCCATCCGATGGTCGCGTCACTGACCTCGACGCCATGCTCCGCCTCGCCGAAGCGACCGCGCGCCGACGCAGCCTGCTGTTTGTGATCTCCGACTTCATCGGTGATGTCGATTGGGAGCCCACGCTCACTCGGCTCGCCGGGCGACACGAGGTGGTCGCGATCCGGATCGTCGACCCGGCGGAGGTGGACCTGCCCGACGTCGGGCTGATCCTGGTCGAGGATGCCGAGACTGGCGAACAGGTGCTCGCCGACACCAGCGACCCGCTGTTCCAACGACGACTTCGCAACGAGGTCCGTGAGCACGACCTCGCGGTGGCCGCCGCGATGCGGCGTGCCGGGGTGAGCGCGCATCGCGTGGGTACCGACGAGGACCTGGCGCTGGCGCTGATCGACATGGCTCGGCTATCACAACGCAGGCGACGATGAGTTTCACCTATCCCTGGATGCTCGCGGTCGCGGCGGTCGTGTGTGCCGGGCTCGCGTTCGCGTACCGGTCCCTGAATCGCCGCCGCACCGCGTCACTCGCCGCCGCCGGCCTCACGACCGGCGAGTCCCGCCGCGCCCGCCTGCGCCGGCAGGTCCCGCCCGTGTTGTTCCTCGTCGCGATCGCGCTGTTGCTGGTCGGCGCGGCGCGTCCGCAAGCGACCGTCAAACTGCCCCGCACCGCCGGCACCGTCATTCTGGCGTTCGACGTCTCGAACAGCATGACGGCAACCGACGTCACGCCGAGCCGATTGGCCGCTGCGCAGGCCGCAGCGACGAGGTTTGTCCGCGCGCAGCCGGACTCGGTGGATATCGGAGTCGTCGCGTTCGACCAGGGCGCGCTGACGTCCCATGCGCCGTCCAACAACCACGACCAGGCGATCGGCGCGATCAAGCAGTTGCATACGGCCGGGGGGACGTCCCTCGGGCAGGCGATCCTCGCGTCGCTCACCGCGATCGTCGGCCACACCGTGAGCCTGCCTGATCCGTCCGGCGATACGCCGCCGCCGAACCTCGGTTACTGGGCATCGGCCACGATCGTGCTGCTGTCTGATGGCGAGAACACCGGCGGACCCGATGCCGTTGCCGCCGCCCAACTCGCGTCCGACGCCGGCGTACGCATCGACACGGTCGGTGTGGGTACGGCGACCGGCACGACCATCGAAGTCGACGGCTATCAGGTCGCCACCGCGCTCAACGAGGATCTGCTGAGCCAGATCGCGCAAACGACGGCGGGTTCCTACCATCCGGCCGCCGACGCCCAGGCGCTGGACACCGTCTACCGGTCGCTCGACTTGCGAATTACCACCCGGTCGCAGTCCGTCGAACTCACCGCGGTAGCCGCCGGGCTGGGCATGCTGTTTTTGATGATCGGTGGGCTGCTGATGATCAGCTGGTACGGACGGATCCTCTGATGTCCCTGACGTGGCCGTGGGCTCTGATCGCGCTGGCGGCGTTCCCGGCGCTGATGGCCTATCGATGGTGGACCCGCCGACGTCGACGCCGGCACGCACTGCGGCTGTCGAGCGTCGCGCTGGTCCGCGCGGCCCTGCCCGGCCAGTCACCGTGGCGGCGGCGCATTCCACTGTGGCTGCTCGCGACCGCGTTCGTGATTCTCGGGGTTGGCGCCGCGCGACCGCACACCACTGTGGTGGCGCCGTCGGACCGGTCCGCGATCGTGTTGGCCATCGACCAGTCCGCGTCGATGTGCTCGACCGACGTGACGCCGAACCGGCTGACCGCCGCCGAGCACGCCGCGGTGGAGTTCGTCAAGTCACAGCGCGACGGCACCAAGATCGGCCTCGTGGTGTTCTCCGGCATCGCGGTCATCCGGGTGCCCCCGACCACGGACAAGAACGCGCTGATCGCGGCCATCAACGAACTGCGTACGTCCCGGGGCACCGCGATCGGCCTGGGCATCCTGTCCGCGATCGACGCCATCGCTCAAGTCAATCCGGACGTCGCTCCGACCGGAGTCGACCTGTCGGCAAGCGGGCCGGGCGCCGCCGACGACTTCGAACCGGACACCGTCGTCCTCCTCACCGACGGCGCGAACACCCAAGGCGTCGACCCCGTCACGGCGGCGCAGCAAGCCGCCGCGCGACACGTCCGCATCTACACGATCGGCTTCGGCACCACGCAGCCCGCGCCGTTCGTCTGCGGCGCCAACCAGCTTGGCCCCGGCTCTTTCGGTGGCGGAGGTTTCGGCGGCGGCGGCTTCGGTGGTGGGTTCGGTGGTGGCGGGTTCGGCGGTGGGCGCGGCCGCGCTCAGACCATCGACGTCGACACGCTCACGAAGGTCGCGACGACCACCGGAGGCAAGTATTTCGAAGCCACCGACGCCAAGGAACTGTCCGACACGCTCCAGCATCTTCCAGCGTCGATCACGCTCGAGCACCGGAAGGCAGAGATCACCGTCTGGTTCGCACTGGTTGGCGCGCTGTTCGCGATCGCGGCCATCGCGCTGACCTACTGGTGGAACCGGCCGGCGATGCCCCGCTCGACGATCAATGACGCAGCTCGCATCGGCGCGGCGGCGCCGGGGTGACAGATGCGTCCGAAACCCGACTACGCCGCCTGTTGTCGACCGGCTGGGCAGTTTCGCCTGGCCGGCGGCGCGCGGCGATGAGTTTGCGCTGAGGCGCAGCTCATCGCCGCCTCACCAATCTGTAACGGTGCAAAGTTTGGGTTATACGCTTGATGGGCGTAGACGACCGGACCACCCGGTTGCAGACCGAGTCGACGCAGACAGGTGGAAACGATGGATGCCGCTAGCGATCTTGTAGCGGTGGCGTTGCTCGCGGAACCGATCCGCCAACGGCTGTACGCGTACGTCCGCGACCGGCACGAACCGGTCGGCCGTGAGGACGCCGCGACGCACGCTGGCATCACGGTCAAGCTCGCCGCGTTCCACCTCGACAAGATGGCCGATGCGGGTTTGTTGGAGGTGGAGTTCCGCCGGCTGTCCGGCCGCGTTGGACCCGGCGCCGGCCGACCCGCCAAGCTCTACTCGGTGTCGCCACGCTCCTTCTCGGTCGTCATTCCGCCGACGCGCTACGCACTGGCTGCGTCGATGATGGCGACCGCGTTGTCCGGGGGATATTCGGGATCCGATGGTGCCGCGGCGCTGCAAGACGTCGCGGCGACGGTCGGCGAACAGCTGGGCGAGGACATCCGCGCCCAGGCGCGCACGAGGGGTGCCCGCCGCGAGGCGGTAGCCCGGAAACTCGCGCAGCTCGGGTACGAACCGCGCGCCCAGGATTCGGGCGAGCTGACGCTGCGCAACTGCATCTTCTCCGAGCTGTCGGCATCACACCGCGACCTCGTGTGCGGCATGAACGTCGCGCTCGTCCGCGGCCTTGTCAGCGGCGCGCACCTGCGAAGCATCAACGTCGAGAAGCGTCCCACCGACGGGAACTGCTGCGTACGGTTGACCGGACGCTGAGCCCGAAGCACTCGGAGCAACGGCCTCGGAGGCCAACGGCACCCCAACGAGTGCCGACGAATGCGAGTCGAACAGCCCGCCGAGAAGGCTCACAAGACGGGTGTCCCCCGTCTCGGCGGCGGTCAGCACGTGTCGCGTCGGTCCGTGTACCAACCGATGCACGGTACGCAGCAGCGCGCGTTCCATCGCGTCGTGAACATCTGGCGCCACACCGCCGGCGGCGCGGGCCAGCTCCTGCCGGGCGATGCGCTCGGCGTCGCCGCGGATCCGCCGCAGCGACGCGGCCGCGGCCTGTCCGGCCTGCCAGCGCAGATAACGCTGCAGCTCCAGCTCGATGATCTCCTCGGCGACCTCGAGATCGTGCACGAGGTTCTGCGCTCCGGCGGTCACTTCGTCACGCAGGTCCGCGAGGTCGAGGAGCCGGACCGACGGGAGCGCTCGGACCTCCGGGTCGACGTTGCGCGGCAGCGACAGGTCGACCAGCGTGATGTGTCCGGATGCGTTTGGGCGAGCCGCGGTCAGGCTCCGCGCGTCGAGCAGCGGATGCGGTGCCGCGGTGGCAAGAATCGCAACGTCGCACGCGCCAAGGCACGCTGACAGGTCGGCCAGATCGACGACCTCGGCACCGGCGGCGGCGAACCGGGCCGCGTTCCGACGGGTACGGTTGCACACCGTCACCGTGGCGCCGAGCGCGATCGCGCGGTCCACGACGACCTCGGCGACCTGACCGGCGCCGACGACAAGCACGTGCCGTCCGGCGACCGTACCCCCGAATGACCGCACGATCGTCTCGACCGCGACAGTGGCGACCGATCTGGTGGCGACGGCGATCGAGGTGCGCCGGCGCGCCCGTCGCGACGCGCTGATCGCGGTGTCCATCAACCGTTCGAGCGCGACATCGCATGACCCGGCGGCACGACTTGCCTCGAAGGCGACGCGAACCTGACCGGCAATCTCCGCCTCGCCCAACGCAAACGACTCGAGACCGCACGTGACGCGCAACAGATGGCGAACGGCCGCGTCGCCGTGCAGCGTCCGAGCGCCGGCGCGCAACGCGGCGACGGGTACGCCGCGATCACGCGCTACGGCGGCGATCAGCGCATCGTCGTCCGGCTCCGCGCGCCACGTCGCGTACGCCTCGGTGCGCTGGCATGTGGACAACATCACGAGACCACTCGCCCGGCTGCTCTCGAACAACGTCGGCAAGCGGTCCGCAAGGTCGGCGCGGCCGTACGCCAGCGTTTCCAGCAGGTCCAGCGACACCTGGCAGCCCGCGACCGAGACACACGACAGGCCGCTCATCAATGGTCCTCACTCTTGGCGAGTGCCAGCAGCGTCTCGGCCTGGGTGCGCTGCGCACCGAACGGCGCGACCGCGAGGTAGGCGGTGAGGTCCTGTTCGGCGGCCTTGGGCTGATGTAGTGCGGTCAGCAGGATCAGGCCGCGCGCGTAGAGCGCCTCCGGATAGTCCGGGTGCGCGGCGAGCACAGTATCGAGCATCGCCTTTGCCTGCGTCACGTTCCCGACCGCGTACGCGAGTTGTGCCAGCGCGGTATTCGCCTCGGCATTCGTTGGATCGATTTTCGTGACCGCCAGATATTCCACGGCGGCGAGTTGGGTCGCACCGCCGTCGTCGTACGCGTTGGCGAGCGCGAGATGTGCGTTGACGTCCTTGGGATTCGCCTTCACCCGTTCGGCCGCGGCATCGATGGCGGCGAGTTGTTCCGGCGTCGCCTGCAGGCCCTGACCGGCGGACGCGCCGCCGGAACTTGTCGGCGACGCTGCCGAAGGTGCCGCGCCGCCGGCGACCGCATCGCCCGATATCGTCTGGCCCGCGGATCGTGGCGTAACGGCGCCGAGCAACGCAAGCGTGACGCCGACGAGGCCACCGCCCAGCGCCACCACCGTCACGGTTCGCTGCCGCCAGCGCTTCGGTGCCACGTTGGCAGCGCGAGCCTGCGTCGGACCCGCTTTCTGCGTCCGGCGCGCTTTCTGCGTCCGGCGCGCTATCTGCGTCGGGCGCGCTATCTGCGCCGCCGAACGGGTTCCGCGCCCGGCGTCGCGGGTATCGCCGGCCGCCCTCCCCCGGCTCTTGATGCGTCGCAGGACCGCCGAGGCCTCTCGTTCCACCGGGCCGGCGAGCCGATCGTGATCTGCTTCGCTCAACTTCCCGGCGGCGAAGTCGTCGTCGATGTCGCGCAGTTGTCGGAGGAGTTCGCGACGGCGTACCTCGTCGGATGCCGGCGCGTGCGCGCGCGACTGCCGATGCCCGTGCGAGAACGGCCGCAGGACAACGAATCCGGCCCCGAACGTCAGCACACCAATGACGAGTACGACGGTCACGCCGGCTCCTCTTCGCGCAGTCGCGCGAGCGCTCGATGGACGGCGCGGCGTTGCGTCGCGGACAGCGGCGCGGACTCGGCATCGTCGTCAGGGCCGGTCTCCGGACTCCGCACCCAGCGCCGGATCAGCATGACCGCGCCGAGGATGCCGACCAGGATCACGATCGCGGGCAGGAAATAGGCGGCACCGGACAGCCCGCGGCGCGGCGGCGACATCAGCACCGAGTCGCCGTATGCCGCCACGAAGCTCGCACGAATCTGGTCGGCGGACTCACCGGCTTGGAGCTTCTGCGCGATCTCGGCACGCATCTGCTGGGCAAGCGGTGCGGGCGAGTCCGCCACCGACAGGTCCTTACAGATCGGGCAGTGCAGCCCGGCGGCGATCTGCTGGACTTGTTGGGCCTGGCTCGGTTGGACCTGATGCCCGCGCACCGCCACCACCGCCAGCGTGATGCCACCGGCGAGGACCGCGAGCAGCACCAACAGGACCGGGAGTTTAGTACGTAGCCCGGCTTTCGCAGCGGCCGCGATCATCGCGCACCCGCCAGCAGCACCGAGTTGATCTCGCTGGACAGTTTCGTCGCGTCCACCGGTCCGATGATGCGATCGACGATTCGCCCGGTCTTGTCGATGATGAACGTCTCCGGGATGCCGCGCAGACCGTACGCCAACGCGGTGCGCGAGTCGGTGTCCTCCACCACGGGGTAGGACACGCCGGCGGTCCGTACGTAGTCGCTCGCGTCGCCCGTGGTGTCCTCGAAGTTGACGCCGACAACGACCACGCCGGAGTCCTGGAACTGTTGCCACGTCTGGTCGAGCGCTGCCTGCTCGGTGTGGCACTCGGCGCACCATGACGCCCAGAAGTTCACCACGACGACCTGCCCGCGCAGCGTCGACAGAGTCATCGACGGCCCGTTCAACTGGGAGAGCGTGAAGTCGGGTGCGACGCGTCCGACAAGCGGCGAAGCGACGACCGACGGATCCTTGCCAAGCCCGGTCGACAACAGCACCACGACGGCTGACACCACCGCGATGACAGCGCCGAGCAATGTCCCCCGACGACGCGTGATTCGTCGCATCACACCGCTCCAACCTCGACGCGGGCACGCGTACGCATGACGCTGGTGGGCGCCGCGTCGTCGTCGCGCCGTCGTCGTACCGGCCACGCGGCCGCGACGCCGCCGAGCGCCATCACGAATCCACCGAGCCACAGCCAGTTCACGCCGGGATTCCGGTAGAAGCGGAACGTCGCCGAGTTGCCGTCCTCCTGCAACGAGATGACCGAGGCGTACAGATCCCAGACGACGCCGCGCTGAATCGACGGCGAGCCGATCGGCTCGCTCGCGGCCGGGTAGAGGTTCATGCGCGGATCGAGCGTGCCGGCTCCACCGCCGCCGGCATTGTTCACCTTCACCGGTGCGGACAGCACGATGCGTTGCGGTTGCTGATCGGTACGCAGACCCTCGTAGCGCAGGATGTGGCCGGCGAACACCGTGCTCTGTCCGGTCTTCAGCGTGACCTCGGTCTGCTGGCCGAGCGTGGACGACGCGGTGATGCCGGCGGCCACCATCGCGAGGCCGACGTGTACGACGAGTCCGGCGTACCGCCGGCGACCGCGGAGCATGGTTCGCACGATGCCGCTACGCCCGGCGCGCCGGCCGATTGCGAGCCCGTTCACGATTTCCTGACCGTTCGCCACGAACACGAGCGTGGCGAGGCCGAAGCCGGCCACCGCGGTCACGTTCCGGACGCCGGAGAGCGCGGTCGCGACCATGACGAGCGCCGCGGCGACCGCCGGTACGCGCAGCCGACGCAGCGCGCGGACCCGGTTCGTCGCGCGCCACGGCAGCAATGGCGCGGTGCCCGCGAGCAGCAACAGCAACAGGAACACCGGCGTGACAGCACTCTTGAAGTACGGCCCGCCGACGGTGATCTGCTGGCCGGAGACCGCCTCAACGACGAGCGGGAACGCGGTGCCGAGCAGGATGATCGCGGCCGCGGCGAGCAGCAACACGTTGTTGCCGACGAACGCCGCCTCGCGCGAGATCGCCGAGTCGAGTCGCGCCGGGGTACGCAATGTCGGCATCCGCCACATCAGCAGCCCGAAGCCGACCAGCATCACGACTGCGAGGAACGCGAGGTACGCCGGTCCGACCGCGGTCTGTGCGAACGCGTGCACCGACGACAGGACGCTGCCACGGGTCAGGAACGTGCCGAACGTCATCAGCGAGAACGCTCCGATGACCAGCGCGATATTCCACAGCCGAGCCATGCCGCGCCGTTCCTGGAGCATCACCGAATGCAGGAACGCGGTGGACAGCAGCCATGGCAGCAGCGCGACGTTCTCCACCGGGTCCCACGCCCAGTAGCCGCCCCAGCCGAGCACCGAGTAGGACCACAGCGCGCCGAGCAGCAGCCCGATCGTGAGGAAACACCAGACGACCAGCGTCCACCGACGAATGATCGACACCCACTCGTCCGTACCGTGGCCGGCAAGCAGCGACGCGATCCCGAACGCGAACGGCACGGTGAACCCGATGAATCCGAGGTAGAGGAACGGCGGGTGGACGGCCATCAGCGGATGGTTCTGCAGCAGCGGCGCTGGGCCGGCGCCGTCCGCCGCGCGGGACGACATCGTCGCGAACGGTGTGGCCGGGCCGTTGACCAGGATCAGATAGAACACCTGGACCACGAAGAGCACGGACAGCGCGTACGGGAACGTGGCCGGCCGGTCGCGCCTAAACCGCACCGCGACCGCGGCGATGTACCCGGCGAGGATGAGGTTCCACAGCAACAGCGATCCGTCGTCGGCGGCCCACAGCGACAGTGCGCGGAAGAACGCCGGCGTTTCGCGCGACGAGTTCTCCACGACGTAGCGCAGCGCGAAGTCGTTGCGCAGCAACGCGATCATCATCGCGCCGTTCACGACGAGGATGGTCGCGAACAACCCGAACGCGGTGCGCCGCGCGCTTTCCACGAGGACCGGACGATCCGTCTTGGCACCAACCGCTGCCGCGACCGCGCCGTAGCCGGACAGCGCCAGTCCGAGCAACAGCGCATACGTACCCAGCTGACCCATGGTCATCCCCCGGCAAGGTTGGCGCGGTTCGGTGGTTTCTGACCGGGTTTCGGCGGACGATAGTCACCGTTGTGCTGCACGAGCAACGTGTCCGAGTGGAACAGTCCGTCGGCGCCGAGCGCCCCCTCGAGCACCACGCCCTGCCCGGGTTTGAACAACTCGGGTACGGACCCGGTGTCGGACACCTGCATCGAGTCGGTGCCGTCGGTGATGGTGAAGGTCAGCGTCGATCGGGTCTGGTGGACGCTGCCGGGCACGACGTAGCCCCCGAGCCGGACTCGCTCGCCGACGTGTGCCTTGTGGTTGCCGACGATGTCGGTCGGTGTCAGGTAGTAGACGAAGTTCCCCGTCAGCCCGCGTACCGCGATGAACGCGAGCGCACCGACCACCACGAGGAGGCAGGCGATGAGCCGCCATCGGGGGGCGCGCCAGCCGCGGACCGGTGGGTCGTCCGCGGTGGCGTCCGGCATGTGCAACAGATCCTGGCTCATGGTCAGTGCCGATCTGCGGTGACGCGTCCGGTGGCCGCCTGCACGTAACGCCGCGCCCGACGGGTGCGGACCGCCAGTCGCCACCGGTACGCAATGAGCATCGCCAGCGTGACCGAGTACCCGGCGGCGACGTAGCCGACGTCATGCATGGCGCACGCTCGCCTTGCTGGGCGGGGCGGCGATCGGCGTGGCCGGAGCGCCGATCGACGGGGCCGGAGGAGTGCTGGCGTCAACTGGACGTGGCCGGCGCGCCCGCGGCGTGGACAGCTCGGAGACCGGCAGCGCACTCCGGTCTTCGAGCCGTCCGACCCGCATGCGTACCGCCATCAGGTAGCCGTACGCCAGCGAGAACGCCAGGAACGCCAGAAGCAACGTCGCCAACATGCTGCCGGCGATCGTCGGCGCGCCGGGCCGCAACACGGTCGCCTGTTGGTGCAGCGATCGCCACCACACGACCGACATGTGCACGATCGGTACGTCGATGAATCCCACCACGCCCACCACGGCCGACCACCGAGCCCGACGGATCGGGTTGTCGGCGACCTTGCGCAGCGACACGTAGCCGACATAGATCAGCAGCAGGACGGCGGTGGTCGTCAACCGCGGGTCCCAGGTCCACCACGTGCCCCAGACCGGGCGGCCCCATAGCGAGCCGAGCACGATGGTCAGCGCGCAGAACTGCACGCCGATCTCGGCCGACGCGGAGGCCACCCGGTCCCATTGGACACGGCCGGTCTTGAGATACGCGACGCTCGCGACGAACACCACCCCGAAGGACAGGTACGCCACCCAGGCGGCCGGCACATGGACGTACATCAAGCGTTGTACGTCGCCCTGTGAAGCATCCGGCGGCACCACGAACAGTCCGATCACGACCGTCGCGGCCAGCCCGGCGAGCGTCGCGACACCCATCACCCGCTGCGCGCGATGACCGCCGAGCAGGCTGAGCGCCCGGTACACGTACCTCATGGCATGACT
>DASTMZ010000169.1:0-13118 GCA_035713725.1 Micromonosporaceae bacterium | reverse complement strand
CACGCGACGGCCCTGCGTCTGGCCGTTGGTGGTCAGCGTGTTGTTCGCCCAGCGGATATTCGCGCGATCCGCCTCCTCGACCAGCACGATGCACCCGTCGGCCGTCGACCGGTCCAGTGCGCGTTCGACAAGCTCCTGCGGTGTCATGCGCCGGCCTCCGAGACGGTGTTGAGGATTCGTACGCCCCGGAACAGGGCGGATGGCGCGCCGTGACTGACCGGCGCGACCTGGCCGGGCTGACCCTTGCCGCACGTGAACGAACCGCTCAGCAGATAAGTTTGCGGCCCGCCGACCGCCTCCATCGATCCCCAGAAGTCGGTGGTCGTCGCCTGGTAGGCGAAGTCCTTGACCTGACCGGCGAGCTTGCCGTCCACGATCCGGAACGCGCGCTGCGCGGTGAACTGGAAGTTGTAGCGCTCCTGATCGATGGACCAGGAATTCTCGCCGACCAGGTAGAGACCTCGGGACACCCGAGAGATCAGCTCCTCGGTGGACGGTCCGGCCGGATCAGGCTGGAGGCTCACGTTGGCCATCCGCTGGATCGGCACGTGGCCCGGCGAGTCCGCGAACGCGCACCCGTTGGATCGACCGCCACCGAAACCGGTGTGTGCCGCGATGCGTCGGTCGAGTTGGTAGCCGACCAGAATGCCGTCCCGGATGATGTCCCAATGCTGCGACTCGACGCCCTCGTCGTCCCAGCCGACGGTGGCCAGACCGTATTCGGCGTCGCGGTCGCCCACGATGTTCATCACCGGTGAGCCGTAGCGCAGCGTGCCGAGCTTGTCCGGAGTGGCGAACGAGGTGCCGGCGTAGGCCGCCTCGTAGCCCAGTGCCCGATCCAGTTCGGTGGCGTGCCCGATCGACTCGTGGATCGTGAGGTAGAGATTCGTCGGATCGATCACCAGGTCGTACGTGCCGGCCTCGACGGACGGCGCGGCGAGCTTTTCAGCCAGCAGCCCCGGCAGCGCGTTGACCTCGGCCGACCAGTCCCAGCCGGTGCCGGCGAAGTGTTCCCAGCCTCGGCCGATCGGCGGTGCGATCGTGGTCATCGACTCGAACGCGCCGGTCGCCGCGTCGATGGCGATCGCGGTGAGCGTGCCCGACACGCGTACGCGTTGCTGAGTGAGTCGGGTGCCGGCGAGGTTGGCGAAGAACTTGCACTCCTTGACCGCCATGAACGCGGCATCGACGTGATCGACCGCGTCGGTGGCGAGCAAGTCGCGGCTCCACCCGGCGAACGTGTCGATCTTGTCGGAGTCGGCTACTTCGAATGGATCGATGTCGTAGGGCGCGATCCAGGTCCGCTCGCCGTAGGCCGGCTCGGGCGCCAGCACGATCGGCTCGGAATTCACCGGCCGGCACACGGTGGCGACGTGCACGGCCTGGTCCACCAGACCGGCCGCGGCCTCGGCGGTGAGCACGGCGCCGGCCGCGAAGCCCCACGTGCCGTCGTGTACGACGCGCGCACAGATGCCGGTGTCGACGCTGTCGCTGATCCCGTCCAGCTCCGCGTCGCGCAGGTTGATGCGCTGCTCGCGGTTGCGTTCGGCGCGAAAGTCGGCGACGTCGACGCCAAGCTCGCGCGCTCGGGCCAGGGCCGCATCGGCCATGTCGGACAGTGGCAGGGCGGCGAAGCTCGGATCGAGTCGCGGATCGTCGGACATGATCTGACCGTACTGTCGCGGACCGACACCCAGTCGCCCTGGATCGCAAATCGGACAGCGGTCCGGAGCCGGCCGGGACTCGTGACGAAGGCTCAGCCGTCCGACCGCCGCCGCTGCAGCGTAAACGAGTCGAACGGTCGCAGGCTCCCCTCGCTACCCAGGACGTCGTAGTACGTGACGGTGATCGTTGTCACGTCGCCGCGATGACGGCCCGGGTCCACGCTGAACGCCGCGAAGCCGTACGAGTTCGCCGCGTCGCGTACGGCCGACCACGGCGCGTCCTCGTGCGTGTAGATCGGCGGGTGCTTGCCAGTCGTCGGATCGGCCGGTCCGACCGATGTGATGACACGGCACGCCGGTGGGTTGAAGAACAGCTGGTTCGAGGGTGCCGACGTGCCACCGCCGCCGATCACCATGTGCACGGTGCCATCCGTGGTGTCGATGACGTCGGTCCGGGTCGACACCGGGATCGGCGTCAGCGTCGCGTTGGCCGACCGGCCGCGGATCGGGTGCGACCGCTCGTAGTGGTGTTCGTGGCCGCACACCACGAGGTCGACGCCGTACGTGTCGAACAGCGGCAACCATTCCTGGCGGATGCCGAGGTCGGCGCCGTTGAACTGATCGGCCGTGCTGATCGCCACCTGGTGCATGCAGACCACGATCCAGTCGATGTCACGGTCACTGCGCGCGTCGCGAAGCTCGTTGGTGAGCCACGCCTGCTGCGCGCCGTTGGAGTAGCCGTGGACATACGTGTCGCCGCCGTCCTGCAGGCATACGTCGTCGTTGGCAAGGAAGATGACGCGTACCGACCCGACCGTGATGGCGTACCAGAGACCGCGGGTGACGTCGGTCTGGCCGGGTTGGCGTGGCGTCGCGAAGTACGTCTGGAACGCCTGGTAGCCGATCGGCCCGTTGCCGCGTTCGTTCTCGTGATTGCCGGGCGCCGGCATCCATGGGCGGTTGCGTGCGCTGCGCGAGTTGTTGTCCCAGAAGTCCGACCACGTACGCACCCGGTCGGTCGCCAGGTTCGCGTAACACAGGTCGCCGTTGAACAAGTGGAACAACGGCTGTACGCGTTCGATCGCGGCCGGCAGATTCGCTGACGCGGGACCGCCCAGGTTGTCGTTGACGAACGGCGGGTTTGCCAGCGTCACGCCGGGCGGCGGCGCGAAGAGCTTGCCGGTCGTCGGCGTGCCCTGGTCGCCGAAGCTGGTGAACGTGAACGCGGCACGCCCAGCCGGCGCCGTCGAGAACGACCCGAACACCGGCTGCGCGCCGTCGTGCAGCGCGAGATAGACGTAGTCACTCGCCGGGCGCAGGCCGGACAGGCGCGCGTGCTGCGCGTAGACGAGCTGACCGGACTTGCCGTCGGAGTAGCTCACGGTGTCGGCGTGGACGGTGTGCGAGAAGCGGCCATCCGAACCGCCGAGCAGCACCCGTGCGCCGTGCACCGGTTGCAGTGTGTGCCAGGACGCCACGACCTCCCGCGCGGCGTCCGAGCCGAACTGCAGGTGCAGACCGTTGACCGCGGGTGTGAGCGTCGGGTCGCCGGCCGGCCCGCCGAGCACCGGGTGGCCGCCGGACGACAGCGGCGCGGCGGCGACGGCGCCGACCGTCGCGGCGGACGCGGTGCCGCCGAGCAGCGGCGCGGCGGCGATGCCGGCACCGACCACGCCGGTCGCCGTGAGCAGACCGCGGCGGGACATGTGGGACGCGAAGAGTTGCTCGTCGTTGGCCATGCACGTCACCCTTCCGTCGCGCCCGGTCGGAAGCGCGACGGGCGGGTGAACGCCGGATCAACCCTTGACGCGTGCGCGCTGCGCCACCATTGCCGGCTCCGCGGCACGCGCCGTCGTGGTCGCGGATGTCGCGCGAATCGTGGGTACGGCAAGGCATGCGAGCGCTCCGGCCGCGGCGAGAACGGCGCCGCACACCATCGCCACGGCGAAGCCGTCCGCGAACGAGGTCGCCGACCCGTAACCGCCTGTTCGCGCGAACACCGCCGCGAGGATCGCTACCCCGAACGCACCGCCTAGTTGACGCATCATGCCGTACGTGGCGGATGCCTTGCCGACCTCCGAGCGCGGCGCGGCCGCCACGATCGACGTGGTGATGGCCGGAATCGCCATGGAGAACCCCACGCCGGCGACCGCCATGGGGCCGACCAGCGCGGCGTACCCGGTGCCGGGTCCAGCCGCCGCCGCTAGCCACGCCAAGCCGATCGCCTGCACCGCAAGCCCGGTGACCATCAGCGGGCGTACCCCGATCCGATCCGACAGCGCGCCCGCACGCGGCGCGACGATCAGTGGCGCGATCCCCCACGGCAGCAGGCGCAGCCCGGCGGCCAGCGGACCTTTGCCGTCCGCAACCTGGAAATACTGCGCTGCGAAGAACACCGAGCCGACGAGCGCGCCGTTCAACATGAAGGTGGCCACGGCACTCGCCGAGAACGCGCGCGACCGGAACAGGCGCGGCGCGAGCATCGGCACCGAAGCTCGCCGTTCCCATGCCGCGAATGCGCCGGTCGCCACTAGGCCGCCGGCGAGCGATGTGACCGTCTCCGCGCTGCCCCAGCCGGCCGTGTTCGCCCTGACCAGACCCCAGACGAGGCCGAACGCCGCAGCCGTGACGAGCAGCAGACCTGGCACGTCCAACGCGACCCGCGGACCCCGACTCTCGGGTACCCGTGCGAACAGCACCGTGATGGCGGCGACCGCGATGGGTACGTTGACCCAGAAGATCCACTGCCATGCGATGCCCTGCGTTACCGCGCCACCCAGCACCGGCCCGACGGCCGCCGACAATCCGGTCACGCTGCCGTAGATGCCGACCGCCCAGCCGCGCCGTTCCGGCGGGTACGCGGCATTCAACAACGCGAGACCGAGCGGGAGTACGGCGGCCGCGCCCGCGCCCTGTATCGCCCGCGCCGCCACCAAAACCTCGACATTCGGCGCGAGCGCGCACCCCGCCGACGCCGCGGCGAACAGCCCGAGTCCGATCCCGAACACGCGCCGACGCCCCAGGCGGTCACCGAGCGCGGACGCGGTCATCAACAGGACGGCACAACTCAGCGTGTACGCGTTCACCGTCCACTCGAGGTCGGCGATCGAGGCGCCGAGGTCGCGTTGAATCGTGGTGAGCGCGGTCGCCACCACCAGCATGTCCAGCACAACGATGAACGAACCGGCCGACGTGACTCCGAGCACCCACCGCCGGCTCCGATCGGAGGCTATGTCGCGCGTCTCGACACCCATCTGTGCTCCCATCCCTCGAATCGTCATCGGGATGGACACCGACGGCGGCAAGAAGTGGGCGCTGCACCGGCCCAAGAGTCATGAGTTGCCGACCGCCCAGTTTCCGCGCCGAGCGGTGTCAGTACGTCGAGACGGCACGAGTACGTGCGACACCCCAAGATCGGAAAGAGAGCACATGTCGACGACCACGAGCACGCGAGCGACCACCGCCTCGAGTCACGCGCCTCCGGCCCGATGCGAGGATGCGAGAGTGGCGGATCACGGGGATCAGGCGCTCGGGCGAGCGCGCGACGGCGACGGATTCCGCGCGCTGACCGATCCGTACCGGCGAGAACTGCTTGTGCACTGCTACCGGATGCTCGGCTCAATGCACGACGCGGAGGACGCCTTGCAGGACACGCTGACCGCCGCGTGGCGCTCGCTCGACGAGTTCCAGGGCCGCGCGTCGGTGCGGACCTGGCTCTACCGGATCGCCACGAATCGGTGCCTCAACGGGTTGCGTACCCGTGCCCGCCATCCGCAGGACCGCGTCATGGCGCCGATGCCGCCCGGCGCGCCGGCGCCGACGCGGGTCGGCGAGGCGCTCCGGCTCGACCCGTGCCCGGACGCGTACCTTGCCGATCTGCCGGACGACGCGCCCGGCCCGGAGGCTCGGATCAGCCAGCGGGAAGGAGTCGGTCTCGCATTTGTCGCCGCCACCCAGCTGCTGCCACCGCACCAACGCGCCACCCTGGTGCTGCGTGACGTGCTCGGGTTCCGCGCCGCGGAGGTCGCCCAAATGCTCGACAGCACGGAGGACTCGGTGACGAGCGCACTCAAGCGTGCCCGCGCGACGATCGCGGATCGGCGGCCGCGCGGTGGACGCGACGAGGCGCCGCTGCCGGACTCGCCTCGCGAGCGCCACGTCGTGTCGCGGTTCACCACCGCGTTCGAGAACGGCGACGTCGGCGGAATGGTCGCGATGTTGACCGATGACGCATGGCTCACGATGCCGCCGGTTCCGCTGGAATACCAGGGACCGGACGCGATCGGCGAGTTCTTCGACACCGTCGCGTTCCGCAACGGACGCCGCTTCCGGACCGTCGCCGTGCGCGCGAATACTCAGCCGGCTCTCGCGTGCTACGTGACCGAGCCTGGCTCGACGCACGAGGCGCCGCACAGTCTCGTCGTGCTGACGCTGGCCGGTGACCGCATCACCGCGATGACCCGCTTCGGCGCCGAGGCCATCGACCTGTTCGCCACTGCGGAGTAGGCGACCGGGCCTCGGACCGGCCAGTGGCGGCGCGGACATGTCGCGTCCGCGCCGCCACCGTCGCAGGCTCGATCAGACCGTTCGCTGGTACGTCCGGAACGTGCGAGTCGCGAGCCACACGAGTGCCGCGGCGAGCACCAGCAACCAGGATCCGTGCACGAGCATGGTGCCCCAGTCGACCGAAGTGGCGAGCGCGCCGCGCGCCGATTCGAGCGCCCAGTTGACCGGATTCACCGACGCGATCGCTTGCATCCATCCCGGCATCAACGACCGTGCCATGAACGCGGTGGACAGGAACGTCAGCGGCAACAGCAGGAAGATCGACAGACCGATGATGCTCTCCCGCTGCCGCAGCGTCATGCCCATCACGTTGGACAGTGCGCTGAACGTCGTGCCCAACAGGATCGACGCGATGACCAGCGCGATCGGGCCGGCCGCACCGTTGGGGAAGTGTGCACCGGCCACCCAGCCGAGCAGCACGATCATGACCGACTGGAACGCGACGCTGACCGCTTGCACGATGACGTTCGCGTTCATGATCGCGCCACGGCTGACCGGCGTGGTGAGGAACCGGTTCAGCGTGCCGCGGTCGATCTCGTCGATCACTCCCATTCCCGACCACATGCTCGACGACACGGCGTTCATGACGACCACGCCGGGAACGAGGTAGTCGAGATACGAGCCGGTGCCGAACCCGGGCAGCTCGATGATGTGGCGGAACAGATTGCCGAACAAGAACAGCCACACGATCGGCTGTACGAGCGTGATGACCAGGACGGCTGGCTGCCGCAGCAGCGCCTTGAGTTGCCGGTGCGTCATCCACCAGGTCTGCGCAATCATCGGTGACCCCCAGTTCCGGCGCCGACGAGCGTGTCGGCGTCCGAGTCGTCGGTGTGTGAGATGGCCCGGTCGGCGTCGGCGAATCGCCGGCCGACGTGCCGCAGGTAGACGTCGTCGAGTGACGGCCGTGCCACGGTGACGGTGGCGACCGCGACCCCGGCTCGGTCGAGTGCGGCGAGAATGCCGGGCACCGCGGCCGCCCCGTCGTCTGCCCGGGCACTCACCCGTCGACCGTCAACGGTCACGTCGACGATGCCCGGTACGCCGCCGATGACTGGTCGCAGCGCGCCTTCGTTGGCGGTGCTACGCAACTCGACGTGTACGGCGTCGCCACGCAGCTCGCCCTTGAGCACGTCCGGCGTGCCCTCGACGACGACGCGCCCACGGTCGACGATCGCGAGCCGGTCGGCGAGCCGATCCGCCTCCTCGAGGTAGTGCGTGGTGAGCAGGATGGTGAGCCGCTCGTCCGCGGACAGCCGCTCGATCTCGGCCCACAGCGCGGTTCGCGCCTCCGGATCGAGGCCGGTGGTCGGCTCGTCCAGGAACAGTACGGCCGGCGCATGCACCAGTCCGAGCGCGACGTCGAGCCGGCGCTGCATGCCACCGGAGTAGGTCCGCACTGGACGGTCCGCGGCGTCGGTCAGGTCGAACCGCTCCAGCAGCTCGGCGACCCGGTGCTTGAGACCGGTGCCGCCGAGGCCGTAGAGGCGACCTTGCAACGTCAGGTTGTCACGTCCGGTCGCCATCGGGTCGGTACCGGATCGTTGCGCGACCACTCCGATGGCTCGGCGTACGCGATCCGGGTGGGCGAGCACGTCATGGCCGGCCACCGTGGCACGGCCGGAGTCCGGTCGGGCCAGCGTTGTGAGGATCTTGATGGCGGTGGACTTGCCCGCCCCGTTCGGTCCGAGCAGGCCGAAGACGGTGGCCTGCGGGATGGAGATCGACAATCCGTCGAGCGCTCGTACGCCCTGCGGATAGGTCTTGACGAGGTCGTGTGCCTCGATCTGCATGGTGGAACTCCTCTTCGTACGGGTGGTGGTGATGCCGCCCGTGGGAGGAGAACCCGGCTATTGTTACGGTGCTGCCTCGTACGCCAGGTTCGGTTCCCGCGGGCCGGTGCGAGGTTCGGGCCCCGGTGGTGGTGTTCACGCACCCCGCCGGGGTCGTTTTGTGGCTACTCCGTTGGCAGCCCCCCTTCCGCCAACATCTCGGCGAGCTCCGGCGGCAGTTCGCCGGTCTCGTGATAGGCGCGCCAACCGTCCAGTCCGCTCAGCGTGCCGGCGGCCATCTCGGCGAGCAGCGCTCGGGTCCAGTCCGCCTCGGCCTGCCGCATGGCGACCGCGAACTCCGCCTCCACCAGGAACACGCGCGGCAGCTGGGTGAGCTGACGCAGCGCGGCACGTTGCGCGGCGATGTCGTCGTCCAGCGCCGCCAACCGCTGCTCGAGCAGCGCGGTGACCTCGTCCGGCGGCACCACGCTCATCTCGGACAGCGCCGCCTGGAAGCGCGGAAACTCGGGATCGGGCACCGCGAGCAGCTCGCGCATCCAGTCGCGCAGCTCGGCACGGCCGGCCTCGGTGATCTTGTAGACGGTCCGCTCCGGCCGCCGGCCGGCACGCCCGCTCGTCGTCGCCTGGATCAAGCCGTACTTCTCGAGGTTGCCGACCACCGTGTAGAGCGAACCCCACTTGATGTTCATGTCGGTGTCCTTGCCGGTGCGCTTGAGCACCGTCGCAATCTCGTACGGGTGCATCGGCGGTCCCGCGGACAGCTGGGACAGGATTGCGAGCGCCAGCAGGTTGCCGACCCTTCGCCGCTTCGCCACTGCCATCACCTCCCGAAGGCACTCGCTCGCGATTACTCGCAGACGAATATACGTTCACGAGCGCAGCGGCACAAGCAGGTTCGGGAAGATCTTTATCGGCCGTCGCCGGCCCCGGTGCCGCGCCACGCCGGGCCGGCCAGCACCGGCCGGTAGATTCGGCACGGCCGGCCGCCGGCGGCTCGGCAGAAGCGGAGACGGCGATGAAGGTCGCGATCCTCGACGACTACCTGGACTGCGCCCTCGATCTGGCGGACTGGAGCCGTGTCGCGTCCCGTGCCGACTTAACGGTGTTCACCGAGCCGTTGCGCGGGCCGGACCGCATCGTCCAAGCGCTGCGCGACTTCGAGGTGCTGTGCCTGATGCGCGATCGGATGCCGTTGTCCGCGGACACCCTGGCGCGGCTGGAGAAACTGGCGTTCATCACGTTCACCGGCGGACGCAACCAGACGCTGGACACCGGCGCCGCGCTCGCCCGCGGCATTCAAGTCAGCTACACCGGTGGCGCGCTCACCGCCTCCACCACGGAGCTGATCTGGGCACTCGTCATGGCGACGGCGCGCCAGTTGCCGACGAACGACGCGTCGCTGCGCGCCGGCACGTGGCAACGCACGCTCGGCACCGTGCTCGCCAGCAAGACGCTCGGCATCATCGGTCTCGGTCGGCTCGGCCGACGGATCGCCGCCTACGGCAACGCGTTCGACATGTCGGTCATCGCGTGGAGTCCGCATCTGACCGACGACGCGGCAACCGCGGCCGGTGCCCGCCGTGTCGATCGCGACGAGTTGCTGTCCACCGCCGACGTTGTCACCGTGCATGTCGCGTTGAACGCCGGCACGCGCGGACTCATCGGCGCGCGCGAACTCGGGCTCATGAAGCGGTCCGCCTACCTCGTCAACACGTCACGCGGCCCGATCGTCGACGAAGCGGCGCTGATCGACGCGCTGACGAGCGGCACCATCGCCGGTGCGGGCCTCGACGTGTACGACGTCGAACCGCTGCCCGCCGACCATCCACTGACCCGCGCGCCGAACACCGTGCTGCTGCCGCACCTCGGCTTCGTGTCGCGCGAGAACCTCGCGGTGTTCTACCAGGAGAGCGCGGACAACGTGGCGGCGTGGCTGGATGGCGCGCCGATCCGGCTCGTCACCGCGTAGATAGGCCCGGCCCGGCGCCGGCACCGGCTCGGCGCCGGCCACACTCGGCGGTGGGACCCCGCTCGGCACGCATCCCCCGCCGGGCGCGCATCCCCCCGCGAAACTCGTTCTGGATCTCGCTCGACCGCTCGTGCGAAGCTCCTGTCGTGTTCACCGATGTGTGGCATGACGTGTTGAGCGTTCAACCGGCCGTGCCCTACCTGCTGGTCGTCGTCACGGCGGCGGCGACGCTCGCCGTCGTCGCGCAGGCGCGGCTATGGCACTTATTCCGCAACGTCGTGACGATCGCGCACGAGGGCGGTCACGCGCTCGTCGCGGTGCTGTGCGGGCGGCGGCTTCGGTCGATCCGGTTGCACTCCGACACGTCCGGCCTGACCGTGACCCGCGGCCGGCCGAGCGGACTCGGCATGGTTGCCACCCTGTCGGCGGGCTACCTGTTTCCCTCGTTCATCGGGATCGGCGGCGCCGCGTTGCTCGCCGCGCACCGCATTACGGCCACGCTGTGGATCGCCATCGCTTTGCTGTTCCTAATGCTGCTCATGATCCGGAACCTGTACGGCGTCGTCGCGGTGATCGTGACCGGTGGCGCCGCGTTCGTCGTCTCGTGGTACGCGTCGACCCAGGTACAGGCTGTGTTCGCGTACCTGGCGGTGTGGCTGTTGCTGATCGGCGGCGTACGGCCCGTGTTCGAACTTTCCGGACAGCGGCGCCGCCGCGAGGTGTCTGGCTCGGACGTCGACCAGCTCGCCACGCTCACGCATATCGGCGCGACGGCGTGGCTTGCGCTGTTCGTCGTCGTCACCTGCGGTCTGCTCGCGATCGGGGCGTCGTTGCTCGGCGTGCTGCATGTTCCACCCGACGGACTGTTCGGTGGCGCACGCGCGTTCTTCAGCTGACGCCCGGCCTTCCAAACGATGCGGTGTCCCTCACCTGCCGCTGTACGACCTCTGATGAATCTCTGAGGGCAGACTAAGGTTTCTCATCGTTGCCTCAGGTATTACAAGCTCGGCGGGCAACGAAGGGACGAATGCGCGTGAAGGTGCTCTACATCGCCGGCTGGGGTCGCAGCGGCACGACGATCGTCGACAACATCCTCGGCGCGTACGACGGGGTGTTCAGTGCCGGCGAGCTGTATTACCTCTGGGCGCGCGGCCTCATCGAGCGACGGCAGTGCGGCTGCGGCGAGACGCTGGTGGCGTGCCCGGTCTGGCGTGACGTGCTGTCGATCGCGTACCGCGATGCGCCACCTGCGCCTCGGGAGTTCTACGACCTCCAACGTCGCGCGATCCGAGTGCGCGGCACGCGTCGGCTGTCACGCGGCAATCTCCGTCCCGATGCGCTGCGGTACCGCGACGAGGTGGCCCGCATCTACGCGGCACTCGGTACGGTCACCGGTGCGGACGTGATCGTCGACTCGTCGAAGACGCCGGCCGGCGCGGCCGTGCTCACGCAGTGCGCGGATGTGGAGCCGTACCTGTTGCACATGATCCGGGATCCGCGTGCCGTGGCGCACTCCTGGTCGCGGCCGACGCGCCAGCCCGATCTCGCCGTGCCACGCGACATGCCGCGACACAGCGCCGCGACGAGCACCGCCACGTGGGTGGCGTGGAACCTGCTCGTCGAGGATCTGGCGAGAAACGGGTACGCCGGCCGATCGCGCCGGCTGCGCTACGAGGACTTCGTCGCCGACCCACAAGCGTGCATGACGGACGTGCTCGACTTGGTCGACGTACCCGCGACCGGGTCCCCGTTCGTCGATCGCTCGTCCGTGCAACTGGCTGCCAACCACACGGTGGGCGGCAACCCGGGCCGTTTCCGTACCGGGACGATCGCCATCGCGCCGGACAACCGCTGGCACGCGGAGCAGTCGCGTCGCCGCCGTACGGTCAGCACCGCGATCGCGCTACCGCTGCTGCGCCGCTACGGCTATCCCGGCGTGGTCGGCGCGCCGCAGCAGCCAGCCCGCGACGCGTCCATCAGTCGCGCAAACGGCTAGCGCTGCGCCATCCGCAGCGCCCCGTCGAGACGAATCACCTCGCCGTTGAGCATCGGGTTCACGACGATGTGTTCGACAAGCGCTGCGTACTCCTCGGGACGCCCCAGCCGGCTCGGGTGCGGCACCTGACCACCGAGCGACGCGCGCGCTTCCTCCGGGAGGCCGGCCAGCATCGGCGTCTCGAAGAGACCGGGCGCGATCGTCACCACGCGGATCAGTTTGTCGGCGAGGTCGCGGGCAATCGGCAGCGTCATCCCGACCACGCCGCCCTTGCTCGCCGAATACGCCGCCTGGCCGATCTGCCCATCGAACGCCGCGATCGACGCGGTGTTGACGATCACGCCACGTTCTTCGCCGATCGCGTCCAGCTCGGCCATCGACTCGGCGGCGAGCCGCAACACGTTGAACGTGCCGATCAGGTTGACGTTGATGACGCGGGCGAAGGCGTCCAGCGGCATCACGCCATGCCGGGACAGCACCCGGCCGGCCGTACCCAGGCCTGCGCAGTTGACCACGACGCGGACCGCGCCGAGGCCGCGAGCCGTCTCCAGCGCGGAGGACACCTGCGCCTCGTCCGTGACATCCGCGGGCGCGAACACCGCCGTCGTCTCGAAACCCGCCGCGACCTCCGCGCCGGCCGACGTCGGCAGGTCCAACAGCACCACCGCCGCGCCGCCGGCCGCGAGCCGCTTGGCGGTGGCTAGGCCCAGCCCGCTCGCGCCGCCGGTGATGACCGCCACCGCTCCACTCAGTTGCATCGCGTCCTCATCCTCGTCATCTCTGGCTCTGTGTGATCGGCGTCCACGGTAACCGGCGATTCGGCGTCCGTGTGCGCCCGGTTCAGCCGCCGACCACAGCTTGGGTGTCTAACGTGACGGGCATCGCGGTGGTACCTGTCTAAGGAGGTTGCGATGCCCGGTTCCCGGCGGTCCGCCCGCGTGATGCGGGACGACGCGAGCGGCGACGTCGAACTGAATCCGGTATTCGCACGGCCAGGTGAGACCACGCGACTGCCGCGTTTCGATCTGCCGTCCGGCGAGTCGCTGCCCGAGACCGCCTACCAGATCGTGCACGACGAGGCGATGCTCGACGGCAACGCGAGGTTGAACCTCGCCACATTCGTGGGTACG
>DASTMZ010000168.1:0-5569 GCA_035713725.1 Micromonosporaceae bacterium | reverse complement strand
GTTTCGAAGCCGTGATCGGCTGGGCTGTTTGTCACCGGCACAGCGTAGCCCCGGCGTCCGGCGATCTAGGAAGCGAAACCGGGTCCCGGCAAGGTTGTGCTTCCTAGATCCGCGGGACGGCAGGTGCGCCGCCGGCCGGCCGCCGGCGGTTAGGGTGACGTGCTGTGAGCACGGACGTCTTCTGCTCGATCGTCGCCGGCGAATTGCCCGCCCACATCGTCGCCGACACTCCCGACGGGCTGGCGTTCCTTGATCGCCGGCCGGTGTTCCCGGGACACACGCTCGTCATACCGCGCGAACACGTCGAGACGCTGAGCGATCTGCCCGCCGCGCTGCTGCCCGGCTACTTCCTCCTGGTCCAGTGCGTGGCACGCGCCGTCGAGATCGGGCTCGACGCCGACGGTACGTTCGTCGCGATGAACAACAAGGTGAGTCAGAGCGTGCCGCATCTGCACACGCACGTCGTACCGAGACGCCGCAAGGACGGGTTGCGTGGCTTCTTCTGGCCCCGGGCACCGTACGCCTCGGAGGACGAAGCGGCCGCTATCGCCGCGAAGATCCGCGCCGTAGTCGCCTCCTGACCGACCCAGGCCCCTCACGAGCTGTCGGCATCGTCCATGATCGGCCGAAGCGGCGAGGCCGGAGTGGCGGCCGGGCCGCCCGTGGCGGTAAGAACCCTTACAACGTCTCCGACCCGGGTTTCGCGCGGAACACCTCGTGCGACATGGTGGTTGTGTCAGTCGCCGGACGCATGGTCCGGCCGAATCGACAACCAGGGAGCGCACCGTGTTTCTGCGCCGCACCGCCCTTGCCATGCCCACCGCCGACCAGGCGCTGCCCGGCCGGGCGACGCCGCTGTCCGTGCCACCCGTGCACGCGGTCCTGGGTACCCCACAGCAGGGCCCGTGGCCGACCGGATCGGAGATCGCGGTCTTCGGGATGGGCTGTTTCTGGGGCGCCGAGCGAATGTTCTGGAAGATCCCGGGCGTCTACTCGACCGCGGTCGGCTACGCCGGCGGGCACACGCCGAACCCGACGTACGAGGAGACCTGCACCGGCATGACCGGTCACACCGAGGCGGTCCAGGTCGTCTACGACCCGAGCGTGGTGTCCTACGACCAGCTGCTCAAGGTGTTCTGGGAGAACCACGACCCGACACAGGGCAACCGCCAGGGCAACGACGTCGGCACGCAATATCGCTCGGCGATCTACACCACGACGCTGTCGCAGGCGGCCGCCGCCGAGGCGTCGCGGTCCGCGTTCGAGCCGGTCGTGACGAAGGCCGGGTACGGCGAGATCACCACCGAGATCGCGCCGCTGCGCGAGTTCTACTACGCCGAGGGCTACCACCAGCAGTACCTGCACAAGAACCCGGGCGGCTACTGCAACATCGGGCCGAACGGAATGTCCTGCCCGGTGGGCGTCGGGACGAGCGAGGCCTGACTTAGCCGGAGCCTGACGCCCGGGGCGCTGGCAAGCGGAGCGCTGGCGTCCGGCGCTGGCAAGCGGAGCGCTGGCGTCCGGCGCTGGCGGGCCGGCGCGCTGGCCTAGAGCCTCGGATCGATCGGCCACACCTCGACGACCCCGTGCGCCACGGCGCACGGGGTGTTCGAGACCATGTCGACCGCCTCCGCCATATTGGCGGCCTCGATGACGGCAAACCCGGCCACCGGCAGCTGAGCACGCATGAAGCCGCCGCTCTCGGTCTGCACACCGGCCGCGTCGTGGTTGCGCACCTGCACCGGCATGCCGGCGACTCCCATGTCGAAACCCTTGCTTTGAAGCTGCACATCACGCTCGTGCGCCTCGTTGCGCACCGCGGGGTCGGTGCGCTCGTATCCGTCGCGGTCTCCGTACCCGATGGTCACAAACTTTGGCATCCTCAAGGCCTTCCCGGTTCCGGCACCCGGAAACCCGCTCCGGGCAAGCTCCGGGCTAGCACCGTGTTCGACCGCGCGCGGCGGCGACACAATGTCGCCACGGCCGGCCCTCCAACGGGGAGTCCCCGGTCGCGGGAGGTGTCGCCACCGATGCGTACCACCGTCGCCATCGTTGGGGCCGGCCCCGCCGGCCTGGTTGTCGCGCATCTGCTGCGCCGCGCCGACATCGACTTCGTACTACTGGAACGGCGCCCGCGCACAGCGCTCAGCGCGCATCCCAAGGCGGGACTGATCGAACACCGGACGGTACGGCTGCTCGAAGCGGCCGGCATCGCGGGTCCGGTGCTCGAGTTCGCGGCGGAGAACGGGCGCTGTGAGTTCCGTACCACCGACGGGTCCACGGTGCTCGACTACGCCACGATCACCGGCAACCGGCCGCACTACGTCTATCCGCAGCACCTGCTCGTCGATCGGCTCTGCGCGTCGCTAGATTCCGGCGGCGCCGCGATTCGCTACGGTCACGAGGTTTCCGGCGCCCGGCAGGACGACGATGGCGCGACGCTGGCCGTGACCGACGACAGCGGCGGCTCGTACGACATCGACTGCGACGTCGCGGTCGGCTGCGACGGAGCGCGCAGCGCGGTGGCAGCCGCGATGACCGGCACGCGTACCAACGAGTGGTGTCTGCCAGCGCGGTGGCTTGTGGTGACCGGTGCGGCCGCGCCTCTGGAGAACCACACGATCTACGCCGCGCATCCCAACGGCTTCGCCGGTCACATGCGACGGGGCGCCGACCACACTCGGTACTACCTCGAGGTCGCCGCGACCGACAACCTCAGCGATTGGCCGCCGGCGCGGATCCGTGATGAGTTGACGATCCGGCTCGGCGCTGGCTCTCGGCTCGCCGACGTACGGTTCGAGGACGCGTACCTGCTCGACCTGCGTACCCGCGTTATCGAACCGATGCAGGACGGTCGCCTGTTTCTCGCCGGCGATGCCGCGCACCTGATTACGCCGGCCGGCGGCAAGGGAATGAACCTCGCGATCCAGGACGCCGTCGAGTTGGCGAGCGGCGTCATCGAGCGGTTCGGACCACGCCGGGACGGCGCCCGCCTTGCCGCGTATTCCGCCACGCGCCTGCCTGCGGTCTGGCGCGCCGAGGCATTTTCCAGTTGGTTCCTGCACATCCTCCTGGCGAGCCTGCGCGACGGAGACGAGCCTTCGTACGCGGTCCCGGGCGGCTTCGCGCGAGGCATCCGGAACGGCTGGATCAGCGCGATGCAGACCGATCCGTTGCTGACGAACTGGTTCTCACACGCGTACGCCGGCGTCGACCCCGACTAGCAACGGCGGCTCCCCACTCTGGACAGCGCGGACCTACTCGTAGCAGTCCTGCGCGTCGAACTGGACCGCTATCTCGATGACGCGCCCATTGGACACCGCGATGCGGTACTGGCTCGCCAGGCCACCGTCGGCCACCACGTACCCGGGACCCTCGGTGCCCTGCAAGCCCTGCCACGTCGGGTAGGCAAGCTGCAACTGCGCGAGCGTGCTTCCGATCTTGATGCCGGCCGGCGTGGTGATGCCCGGGTACGCGTAGATCGCGGCGAGGCCGAGTGTCGGTGAGAAGAACAACGACGGCGAGCCGCCGCTCGGCGCGGCCAGCAGCCGGCCAGTCTGGCATGTCTGCCCTACCTCCGTCGTTGGCTTGCTGACTAGGTGCGTCGCCTGCGCCTGCGCGGGCGTCATGCCGAGCTTGACCGTGCCGAAGCCGTCCGGTCCGAGCACGATCTTGGACAACTTCGGCGGCGAAGTCGTGACCGGCGGAACGGTGCCGGCCGGCAATGACGGCGTGGTGACTGGGCCGGTCGGTATCGGTGTCGTGAGCCGCACCGACGTCGTTGGCGAGGGCCGTGCGGTTGGCGTACCCGTCTTGTCCGATGTGCAGCCCGCGACCGCGACGATCAACGCGGCCGCAACCCCGGCGGCGGCGAACCGGACCGATGACATCGCGCCTCCCATCGAAGGCTGCCAACACGCGCAGCGCGGCCTCAGGATCCTAGCCGCGCCCAGCGCGGACGGTAAAGCGTCGGACGCCGCCGCGACAGGTGACCGGAACGCGACCGACGTCGCTTCGCAGCGGTGTAGGTGAGCGCGGACGCGTTGTCTCGTGCGTACGGTGCGAGCTTTGAGGCTCGAAGTCCAGCGCCATGTGGGACGTTGTCGGGGACCGTCAGAAGTCCTCGGCTCGCAGGTGAAGTTCCTCTCGAACGCGCATGCGCTCCGGTTCCGACAGCCATTCGATGTCGTACCGGTCACCGCCGGTCCACTCGACGTAGCCGCTCTGCATCTCTCGAACGGTCGTCCACGGTGGATAGTCCTCGAACGGCCGCTCGCGGCGGCCATCCGACCACACTACGACGAACCACACCCACCACTGGCGAGACAGCGGGCGGCTTGGCGACCAGAACGTACCAACTGTCGTGGCGACATGCCCCTCGATGGCACCGTCGCGGCGAAGCACCGCGATGCCATCACGAAACGGATCCAGGGTTGGGTCAGGCTTGGGCGGTCTCAGCACGTCGCTTCCTTCCGTCACCGACGGACGTTGGGGCGACGGGCGGGACGCAGCGCCACCGCGACGACGTCACCCTCGCGGATGTCCTCAGCCTTTCGGACCGCATCCCGCAGCGGAACGAGATAGCGGCCATCCCTGGGAAACAGCGCGGTGCTGAACTCCGTGCCGCCGATGACGACACGCACCGGGACCTGGCCCCAGTAGATGAGCTCCCGCGCCTCCTCCTTGAGTTCGGCGCTGTCGGACTCGGACATGGCCACGAAGAAGTACGGCGCCGGCCCGCGCCACTCGATGACCTCGCCGTCGAACGCCCACTCCACGGTCACCTATTCAAGCAGCGGGACCCGACGACCGCCGTTCCAAGTGCCGCTGATCTGCGGCGGTCGCCCAGCCATCACGCCTCGGGGCGGTGGAAGTAAACGGTCAACGAGGGCCAGATGCCTTCTGCTGTGACCTCGTTATGCAGCACCAGATCCTGAACCTCAACAGCACCGAAAGCATCGATGCTGTCGGCAACGCGTCGCAACAGGGACGGCACGTCGCCCTCGGTGGCACCCGCTGGATTGACCTGCGTGAAGTGCTCAATCGTCCAGCTTCACAAGGCCGCAGCAATCCCCACGCCGACGTTCACGCCGACTGAAGCGGCTGGATCCGTATGATGAGCGCCATCACACGCACTTTGTGGCGGGGGCGCAAATGGCTGTACGTGTCGACCTCAACATTTCGCTCGACGGATTCGCGACCACGACGGATCAGACACCCGATAACCCGTTCGGCGAGGACTGGTCGCGTCTGGTCGACGCCTACGTCGCGACGCGGACATTCCGTGAACGCGTCCTACACGACACCTCGGGCGAGGGCACGACCGGCGTGGACGACGAGTATGCGAAGTCATACTTCGCCGAGGTCGGCGCGGAGATCATGGGCGCGGGGATGTTCGGTCTGCACAACTTTCCTGACGACCCGGACTGGCGAGGCTGGTGGGGCGACGAGCCACCGTTCCGCATCCCAGTGTTCGTTCTGACGCACAGCGTCCCGCGGCCGTCGATCGAGATGGCCGGCGGCACGACGTTCCACTTCATCGCCGCAACGCCACAGGAGGCGCTCGACC
>DASTMZ010000167.1:0-12964 GCA_035713725.1 Micromonosporaceae bacterium | reverse complement strand
TGCTCCATCATGTGATCTACGAGCATGTTGCTCGCTACTCGGTGGCGCTTGCCTGGACGAACGGGCTCTGGCTGCTTGCCATCATCTTCCTGCCCTTTCCGACCGAACTTCTCGGCACGGAACGCGGCACGCCGCCGATCGGCGTCGGGCTCTACATCGGGACCATGCTCGTGGCGACCGCCGCCAACGTGGGGACGCAATGGATCCTGAAGCGCTCGCCATCGCTACTCGGGCGAGGTACACCGCGGGTAGCGATCGCCCCGGCCGCATATGCATTCGTCGCACTGGGAGTCGCATTCGTGATCGCGATCACGGTGCCGAGCATTGGATTGTTGGCACTACTCCTACTGCTCGTGCCGGCCGAACAGATCGCACACACCGCACGCGCGTGGCGCGATCGCCGCGCGACAGGCGCCTGACCAGCGCGGCTCACACGCCAAGCGCGGCGCGGACGTAGCGCAGATCGCCGACGCCCGTGTACCGATAGGCGAGCAGGCCGGCCGCGCGAGCGCCAGCGACGAAGCGCGCGGAGTCGTCCACGAACAGGCACTCGGCCGGAAGAACTCCTAGCGCGCGACACGCGGCCGCGAAGAACTCGGGATGCGGCTTCGCGACGCCGATCGAGGACGCGTTGACGACCGTGTCGAACAGGTCCGCGATGCCGAGGTCGGCGAGGTCGGCGTCCAGCCTGTCGGTGCCGTTCGTGGCCAGCCCGACCGGGATTCCGGCGGCTCGTACGTCGAGCACGAGCGACCGTACGTCGGGGTCGATCTCGCCGTGGTACGTCTGCCACTCCGCGACCGCGGCCGGCGCACCGAGCGCCGTGCCGACGCCGGCCATCCAGTCGTGGTGCGACATGCGCCCGAGGACCGCGGGCGTGACGCGCTCGGGCGCGAACGCAGTCGTCATCAACGATCCGGCGGCGAGACCATGGCGGCGCTCGACGCCCGCATCCCATTCCCGGTCGAAGACCCGCAGCACGCCGTCCATGTCGATGAGCAGCGCGGTCGGACGCCGCCGTGTCGAAGCGGTCACTCAGCCGCGGCCTCGATCGCCGGCATAACCGCGGCCTCGATCGCCGGCATAACCGCGGCCTCGATCGCCGGCATAACCGCGGCCTCGATCGGCGGGATAGTGATCACTCGCCCGCCTCGTCGCGCTCCAGACGCTGACTGATCACCTCGGTGACGCCACCCCGCATGGTGACGCCGTAGAGCGCATCGGCTATCTCCATGGTGCGCTTCTGGTGCGTCACGATGATCAGCTGGCTCTTCTCGCGCAACTGCTGCAGCAGCGCCAGCAGCCGCTCGAGGTTTACGTCGTCGAGCGCCGCCTCTACCTCGTCCATGATGTAGAACGGGCTCGGCCGGGCGCGGAAGATCGCACACAGCAGCGCGACCGCGGTCAGCGACCGTTCGCCGCCGGACAGCAGCGACAGGCGCTTGATTTTCTTGCCCGGCGGTCGCGCTTCGACCTCGATGCCGGTGGTCAGCATGTCGTCCGGGTCGGTGAGGGTCAGGCGGCCCTCGCCGCCCGGGAAGAGCGTGCGGAAGACCTCTTCGAACTCGCGCGCCGTGTCGTGGAATGCGCTCGTGAACACCTCGAGGATGCGCTCGTCGACCTCCTTGACGACGGTCAGCAGGTCACGCCGCGTTGCCTTGAGGTCCTCGAGCTGCTCGGAGAGGAACTTGTAGCGCTCCTCCAGCGCGGCGAACTCCTCGAGCGCGAGCGGGTTCACCTTGCCGAGCAAGGTCAGCTCGCGTTCCGCCCGTGCCGCGCGCTTCTCCTGAGTCGCGCGATCGTAGGGCTGAGCCTTCGGCTCCTGTGCCGCCTCCTCGGCCGCGACCAATTCGGCAGCCGTTGGCAGGATCGGAACATCGGGGCCGTACTCCTCGATCAATGTCGGCACGTCGATGCCAAAGTCCTCGGCTGCCTTCGCCTCCAGCTGTTCAAGCCGGAGCCGTTGCTCGGCGCGTGCCACCTCGTCGCGGTGGACGGCCGAGGTCAGCCGTTCGAGATCGGCGCCGAGCCGGGAGATCGAACCGCGCGCGTCGGTGAGTTCGGCCTCGCGGGCCGAGCGCGTCGCAGCGATCCGGTCCCGGTGCTCGGCGGCCTTGTCCAGCGTGACCGAGATCCGGCTGAGCGCAACGCCGGCACCCGTCACGACGACCTGTGCGATGGCGGCGCCACGTGCCCGCGTGGCACGCCGGGCCGCGAAGCGCTCACGGGCGGCCCGCTCGGCGGCCGCCTGTCGGGCGAGTCCGTCGGCACGGCCGGTCAACGCGCCGACGCGCTCCTCGGCGGTCCGGACCGCGAGCCGCACTTCCATCTCGTTGCGCCGCGCACCAGGTATGAGAGCGGCCAGCCGATCGCGCTCCTCAGTGGACGGATCCGTGTCCAGCTCGGTGGCGTCCGCGACTCGGAGCCGCTCCTCGAGCTCGGCCAGCGCGGCGAGGCTCTTCTCGCGAGCCGTCTCGGCGGACGCGCGCGCCTTGGCCAGCCGATCGGCCTCGGCACGAGCGGAACGCGCGGCGGCGCCCAGCTCCGCGAGCCGGCGACCAAGCGCGTTGCGTGCCGAGTCGGCTTCGCGGCGGGCGGCCAGAGCCGCGGCGACGTCCGTCTCGCACCGGTCGACATCGGCTCGCGCCGACGACAGCTGTGCGGTCATGGCAAGGTGGCGAGCCTGTGCGGCGGAACGCTTCTCCCGGGCCTCGTCGACGGCCGCTTGGACCTCGATCAGGCTGCTGGCCTTCGACGAGCCGCCGGCCGCGACGAACGCACCGAGCACGTCACCATCCGGCGTCACCGCTCGCAGCCGTGGGTACGCCCGAACCAGGTCTCGGGCGGCATCCAGATCCGCACAGAACACCACGTTGGCCAGCACGCGACGCACCGCGGGACGCAACGCATCGGTGGTTCGTACCACCTCATGCGCGAAGCGTGCGCCCGGCGGAAGCGCGACCGCCGCGAAGTCGTCCGCAGCCACGTTGGCCGGCGCAACGTCGGCCGGCGCCGCAACCAGCAGTTCGGCGCGGCCGCCATCTTGCGACTTGAGCAGGCGCAGGGCGGCCGTGACATCATCGACGCTCGCCATCGCCACCGCGTCGGCGAGCCCGCCGAGAGCGGCGGCGAGCGCCGCCTCATAGCCCGGCTCGACCGCGAGCAGCGCGGACACGCTGCCAAGCAGGCCGGGGACGTCGGCGGCCGCGGCGAGCAGCGCACCGGCGCCGTCCTTACGCCGCAAGCCGAGCGCGAGCGCCTCCTCGCGCGCACGCCACTGCGACACGTCACGATCGGCGGCACGCTCCGCGTCGTCGAGTTCGTGCAGTCGCGCGTTTGCCGCGTCCAGCGCTCCGTTGGCCGACGTCTCGCGTGCGTCCAGCGCAGCGTCGCCGACCTCGAGCAGGTCCGTCTCGCTCTGTTCGAGCTCGAACTCGGCGGTTGCGGCGTCCGCCCGCGTCCGCGCCTCCTCGTATGCCATTCGGTGCCGCTCGATGTCCTCCTCGGCACCGCGCGCGCGGGTGCGTGCGCCGTCGATCTGGCCGGCCAGCTTTGCCAGCCCCTCGCGGCGATCGGCGATGGCTTTGGCCGCGCTGCGAAGCGCGTGCTCGGACGCGGCTAGGTCCCGTTCGAGTTGCTCGCGTGCCGAGATCGCCTCGGTCAACCGCGTCTCGTCCGCGGAAAGCGCGGCACGCAGATCAGTCTCCTGCTCACGGACCCGCTGCGCCTCGGCGATCAGCTCCTCCGGATCGCGGCCGCGCCGTTCGTCGTCTGCCGTCGCGGTCAGATGCCGAAGCCGTTCCGTCGCGAGCTGCTCGGTGGAACGGAACCGTTCCCGCAACGCGGACAGGTCATACCAGGTCTGCTGGGCCGCGGCGAGGATGGGCTGATCGGCGGCGTGCGCGGACTCCAACGACGCGAGGTGCTGGTGCACCACGCCGAGTTCCGCCTCGACGTGTTCGCGCCGAGCGCGCAGCGCGGTCTCGTCGGCGATCTCTTTGGCGAGCGTGTCACGAAGAGTGGTGAAGTCGTCGGCCAGGATTCGCAGTCGGGCATCGCGCAGATCGGCCTGGATGCCGGCGGCCCGCTTGGCCACCTCGGCCTGCCGGCCGAGCGGCTTGAGCTGGCGCCGAAGCTCCGCCGTCAGATCGGTGAGCCGGTTGAGGTTGGCTTCCATCGCCTCGAGCTTGCGCAGCGCCTTTTCCTTGCGCTTGCGGTGCTTGAGGACGCCGGCGGCCTCCTCGATGAATGCCCGCCGGTCCTCCGGCTTCGCGTGCAGGACGGTGTCGAGCTGGCCCTGGCCGACGATGACATGCATCTCGCGGCCGATGCCGGAGTCGGACAACAGTTCCTGGATGTCGAGCAGTCGGCAGGCATCGCCGTTGATCTCGTATTCACTCTCGCCGGACCGGAACATCCGGCGAGTGATCGACACCTCGGAATATTCGATGGGCAGCGCCCCGTCGCCATTGTCGATGGTGAGCGTGACCTCGGTGCGACCGAGCGGCGCGCGGCCGGTCGTACCGGCGAAGATCACGTCCTCCATCTTTCCGCCGCGCAACGTCTTCGCGCCCTGCTCGCCAAGGACCCACGCGATCGCATCGACCACGTTGGACTTGCCCGAGCCATTCGGGCCCACCACACAGGTGATGCCCGGTTCGAGCTTGAGCGTCGTCGCGGACGCGAAGGACTTGAATCCCTTCACCGTCAGGCTCTTGAGGTGCACATGTCTCCGCTCGACGTACGGGGGTGCACGGGCCATCGCGGCCGGCCCGGCAGAACACCCTGGCCCGCCCATTGTCTCCGGCGGCAGGCGCGACTGCGAGCACATACGCAACGTGGCGTCGGCCGTGGTCGACACATACCCGACACCGGTTGCCGGCAATCCGGGCGTGTCCGGGCATCCAGCGGGCGTACGCGCTGGGCCGCGTACCGGCCGGGGGTGACATGGTTGCTGGTGCGACTGTGGCAGGCGACGAAGTCGTAAACGATGAGGTCCAACCGGGCCAACAACACGATGCCGGGTGCCGGATTCGCTCCGGCACCGGGCTTGATCGTGATGCCTACCGCCCCCTCGCGGCGGGAACCTCGAGTCGAATGACGTTCGAGCCGGCGATCACGTCGCCGGCCGGTGCGAACGGGTCAGGTGAGCGCTGGCTCGGGCAGCCGGAAAAGCTCATCGGCCTCGGCGGTAGCCGCAAGTAGCCGATCGTTTTCCGCGCGGAGCCGGGTGACCTCGAACTCGAGATTGCGTACCTTGGCACGCAAAAGGGTGACCTCGTCGAGGAGGCGCCGGTCGGACGCGCTCCCAACGTGGCCCAGGAGGGCCTTCGCCATATCTTCTCCTTTGAATGCGATGTCGCCGGTATGGCCAGCAACACGCGCGCTCAACCGGGCGAGCACGGCACAGAAACCATCGAGCACGTCTGCGTTTGTCAAGCGTGGCTCGCTGAGCAGTGGGCTCCGCTGAGCAATGGGCACAGTCAAGCGCGACTGGCGACCCGTCCATCGTCCGCCGTCCGAGCGTGGCAGTCAAGTTAGACGTGTCCGTTGTGTCGGAAACACTGAACGGCCTGGTCACCGGCTCACAAGTTGGCACGTGATCATCTCATCGGCCCGGCACGCCCGACTGTCGCGGATGCAATATCGGATTTATGTCTGAGTTGCATAATACAACCGACTATCTTCGCTAGATGTACCTTTAGCCGAACTTTGTGCTAGATGTGAAGTCGCCGAGAGGAACCGTGCCGTGCGGGTGGCGTTGATCAGCGACGGGACGTACCCGTTCCGCCAGTCGGTCACCGCGACCTGGTGCCACCGGCTCGTCCGAGGCATGTCGGAGCACCGGTTCCACATCGTCGCGGTTGGTGATCGTGTCGGGACGATCGCAAGCTACGCACCGACGTCCAACACGGACTCGTTCACGTCGGTCGGCCTCGCAGGCGCCGGGCAGCACAAGAACCGCCGCACGACGCTGGCACAGCGCCGGCTCGCCACGCACGCGAGCGTGCTGCTCTGCCGTGGCATGGTGTCGGACACGCCGCACGGGCTCGCCATGGTCCGGTCGGCGCTACGACGGCTCGCCGCCATCGCCGACGCCGGTACGGATCCGCTCGAGGGCGTACCCATCGCGAGCGTGCTGTTCGACGCGTGGCGGGCAGCGGGCGGTGCGTCAAACGGGGGCGGGGCATCGAGAGCGCGCGCGCGGAACGGGGCCGACGGGGGCGGACGCGAGTCGGGCGGACGCGAGTCGGGCGGGCGGCTGCTGCCCGCCCGCATCATGCCGGCACGCATCATGCCGGCGCGGATCATGCCGACCAGGTTCGCGCCGACCGGCCGACACTTCGCGTCGAATGTGGATGGTCCGCCGAGATCCGCCTTGCCGCAGCCCACCCGGGACGACGCCCGCCGGGCGGCGGAACTGTTGCACCGAGCGCTGCGCGTGATGACTGTACGGGTGCCGGTGGCCGACCTGAACCACGCGATCGATGCGGGTACGAGCGCACTGCTCGCGCTCACGCAGAAGTGGCGCACCGGCACGCCGTTCGTGCTGACCGAGCACGACACATACCTGAACGCGACGTTGCTGTCGGGTGCCGCCGACCGTCCCGCGGTTCGCGCCGTCCTGCTGCGATTGCTGCGCGCGGTGGCCCGACTCTGCTATGACGAGGCGGCCTCGATCGCGGCGCCGAGCGAGCGCCTGCGCCGCTGGGCGGTCGACCATGGCGGGGATCCCGCGAAGATCAGCCTGATCGGGTACGGCGTCGATCCGCACAGCTGCCCGCCGCTGCGGGGTGAGCCGTCGGAGCCGACGGTGCTGTTCCTGGGACCGGAGCGGGACGTCGTGACGATGCTTGGTGCCGTGGCGACGCTTCGCGCGGCGCGCCTCGACATCCGCCTGATCGTCGCCGGACCGGCCGATGACGCGGTTCACCGGGTCCCCGCCGACGTGTACTTCCTCGGGCCGGTCAGCCACCGCCGGTCCGCGTATGCCACCGGGCAGGTCGTCGTCATCTCCGGGCGGGACCCGGCGGCGCCGTACGCGATCGTGGAGGCGATGATGTGCGGCCGCCCCACGATCTGCCTCGACGACGGAACGTTCGAGCCGGTGGTCGGGACCGCGGTCATGGTCGTGCCGTACGACGACCGGGCGCGGCTCGCCGACGCGTGCGCCGCATTGCTCGGTTCGCCCGATCGCCGACGAGACATGTCCACCACATCCGCTCGGCGCGCCCGCAGCCTGTTTGCGTTGCGTACCACCACCGACGCCGTACGGCTGGCGTACGAGCGGGCGATGTTCGACGCCGTCAGGATCGGACCGCTGGAACCCGGCGATGACGCGGTCGCGGCTGGCACGACGGGCACGAGTAGGACGACCGGTTCATGAACGACTCGCGCCGGATCGGTGTGCCGCAGCGGAGGCAGGGCAGCCCTTCGCGACCGTAGACGGCGAGCGAGCGGTCGAAGTATCCACTCTCGCCGTTCACGTTGACGTAGAGCGAGTCGAAGCTGGTGCCGCCCGCGACCAGCGCCTCGCCGAGTACGTCGCGGACGTGACCGAGCAACCGAAGCACGGCCGGTTTCGTCAACGCATCGGTCGGCCGGGCGCCGTGCACCTTGGCGCGCCACAGCGCCTCGTCGGCGTAGATGTTGCCGACCCCGGAGATCAGCGACTGGTCCAGCAACGCGCGCTTGATCTCGCTTCGCCGCCGGCGGACCGCCTTGACGACCCCCGCGTCGTCGAACTGCGGATCCATCGGATCCCGGGCGATGTGCGCGATCTCGTCCGGCAACTCCGCGCCGCCCGGGCTGATCGACAGCCCGCCGAACGTACGTTGGTCCACAAAGCGCAGTTGCGGATCGCCATCCGCGAAGCGGAACCGGACCCGCAGGTGGGTGTCGTCCGGCGTGCCGCCCGACGCGAGCCGGAACTGTCCGGACATGCCGAGGTGCGCGATGATCGCGTCGCCGTTGTCCAGCGGCAGCCACAGGTATTTGCCGCGTCGGCGGACGTCGGTCACGGTACGGCCGGCGAGCGCGTCCACGAAGTCGACGGCACCCGGGGCGTGCCGCCGGATCGCACGCGGGTGCAGCACCTCGACCGCCTCGATCGGCCTGCCGACGGTCCAGGCGAGCAGACCATTGCGGACGGTCTCCACCTCGGGCAGTTCGGGCATCTCAGATCGCGTACTGCCACACGGTGATCATGTAGGCGCCGTACCACAGACCGAAGGCGGCGTAGGCGATCAGCCACCACGTCGCGCGGACCGGCCGCGCGCGACCCGCGGCGAACGCGGCCGGCAGCAGCACCACCAGCACGGGCAGCATCAGCCGCGGCTTCGAGTGAAAGTAGCCCGCTTGTCCGACGACGAGCAGGTAGGCGAGCACGCCGTAGACGGTGAGCGGCAACCACGCGTTCTGCCGAGCCCCAATGGCCAGCGCGACGGTCGCGATGATCAGGATCAGCATCACGCTGATCGACACCCAGTCGACGCCGGTGCGCACCGTCGCGCTCACGAAGTCCCAGGTCGAGCGCCCGTAGTCGAATGTGGTTCCCCACCCGGCGGTCTGGATCTTGAACCAGGCGTCCCAGTGGCCGACGCGGAGGCCGACCCAGCCGATGTATGCGGGCACCCCGGCGAGCGCCACGATCGAGCCGACCGCCGCGGTGGCCTTCTCGCGCCAATGCCTCGCCGGATCCGCCATGCAGATCACCGCCGCGGTCGCAAGGCCCACGGCGGCGGCCGCGCCGGTCGGCCTCGTCAGGCCCGCCGCGAAGCCGAGCAGGCCGGCCAGCAACCACCAACGCCGGTACGCGGCGAGGAACATGCCGGCCACCAGGGCAAGAAACACCGGCTCGCTGTAGCCCATCGACAGCACCACGGACAGCGGCTGCGCGAAGCACAACAACACCAGCGCGTACCCGATCCGCCGAGCCACGTACGCGGGCTGGCCGACACCGGTGGCCAGCCGCCGCCCGAGCGAGTAGACGAGCACCGCGGCGACGGCGGCGGCGATCCAGGACACGGCCAGTGCACTGTTCGTCGGCGTCACCCCGAGGTGGTCGACGAGCCGGATCAGCCACGGGTAGAGCGGGAAGAACGCGAGCTCGTTGCCGGTCAGGTTGCCGCCCGGGTCGTACGTGTAACCGTGTGGGTACCCATTCGTCGCAACCCGGATGAACCAATCCGCGTCCCAGCTCAGGAGCCGGTTGGTCAGGGTCTCGCCGGGCCGACGCATCCAGTCGAGCACGAGGATCTGCGCGAGCCGGGTGAGCGCGAAGATGCCGAGCGGGACGCCGACGTCGCGGAACAGGTCCCAGCGCGGTGACGCGGTGGCCGCGGTGTCGCGTTCGTGCCCTCGCCCATGCACGCCCGGTCGCCCGTCGATGCCGCGCCCCGGCCACGCGGAATCGCCCGCCACCGTCGGGCGGCCGGCCAACCTGGCATCACTGGCGTGGCCGTCGACCGCACGGCCGGAGTCAGTGGACGCTCCAGCCTCGGCTGAGCCGTGCGGATCGAGCCGCTCGTTGACGTCGCGCGACCAACCGTCGGCCACGTCGGACACGTCGTCACCGTGGTACGCGCCGACCCGACCGAGTCCGCGACGTGGCCGGCGGCCACCGGCGGCGGCCGGGGGCTGCGTTCCGCGCGTGTCGGACATCGGTGTGCCGCTACAAAGTCGGGCCGGTCGGGGCGGCCGGAGGCTCGGCCTCTGGCCGTGGCGCAATGGCTCCGTGCGGGGCCGGCGGGCTGCTCGCCTCCGGGCCGACGGGCTGGTAGAGCTGGTGCCACGCCGCTTCGGCGGCGCGCTGCTCCGCCTCCTTCTTGCTGCCGCCCGAGACACCGCCGAACTGGCGGCCCGAGACAACCGCCCAGGCGGTGAACGTCTTCGCGTGGTCGGGACCGGCGTCCTCGATGCGATATTCCGGCACGCCGAGGCCCAGCGACGCGGTCAGTTCCTGCAGGCTCGTCTTCCAGTCCAGGCCGGCGCCTCGACCGGCCGCGTCCGTCATCAACGGACCAAAGAGCTTGTGGATGACGGTCGTCGCGACCGGCAGGCCGTGCTCGAGATAGATCGCGCCGAGCAGCGCCTCGAGCGTGTCGGCGAGGATGCTCGCCTTGTCTCGGCCGCCGGTCGCCTCCTCGCCCTTGCCGAGCAGCAGGTGCGCGCCGAGCCCACCGGGGCCGAGCCCGCGCGCCACGTCGGCGAGCGCGCGCATGTTCACCACGCTTGCCCGGAGCTTGGCAAGGTTGCCTTCTGGCAGGGTCGGATGGTCGAGGTAGAGCGCGGTCGTGATGACCACGCTCAGCACCGCGTCACCGAGGAACTCCAGCCGCTCGTTGGTCGGCAGGCCACCGTTCTCGTATGCGTACGACCGGTGGGTCAGGGCACGCTCGAGCAGCTCCGGACCAAGTCCCACGCCGACGGCCGCTTCGAGCAGCGTCGCCGGTGGGCGGGGCTTCATGGCAACTCCTGGTGATGCGGCAACCGTGAACTCGCCGCACCAAGCCGGCGACGGGTCCGTACGACGATCGTCAGACCTCGATGACCTGGCGACCGTTGTACGTGCCGCACACCGTACACGCCGCATGCGGCAGCTTCGGTGACTTGCACTGTGGGCAGGCCACGGTCGCGACCACGGTTGCCTTCCAATTGGCCCGGCGGGACCGGGTATTGCTGCGCGACATTCGGCGCTTGGGGACGGCCACGGCTACTTACTCCTCGAATTCGGTCTGATGGGCGTCGGTCGCGGTGCCCGGTGCGGCGTGGTTCACCGAACCGTTGTTCGGGTGGCCGTCGTCGGCCAAGCCAAGCTTGCGTAGTGCGGCCCAGCGCGGGTCGTCCTGCTCGTGCCGGTGGTCGGCGGGCAGGTCGTCCCACGGTACGCCGCAGTCGGGGCAGAGCCCTCGGCAATCGTCGCCGCACACCGGATTCACCGGCAGCGCCAGCACGATCGCGTCGCGGACCACCGGCTCCAGGTCGATGAGATCACCCTGGATCCGGCCAACCTCGTCGTCCTCGGTCGTCTCGTCGGTGGTGCTGTCCGCGTAGGCGTACAGCTCCGCGATCTCGACATCGACGGTGTCCTGGATCGGTCGCAGGCACCGACCGCATTCGCCCGCCAGGCCGCCGCTGACGTGACCGGAGACGTAGACGCCCTCGGTCACCGACTGCAGAGTCAGGTCGAGCGTGAGATCCGTGCCGCGGGGGACGCCGATGAGCTGGAGTCCGAGATCACCCGGCGCCGGCACCACCCGTTGCACCTCACGCATCGAACCCGGGCCACGCGGCAGGTCCCGGGTATCGAGGACCAGCGGCGCCCGGGCGTCGAGGTGATGAAGCGAATGATTGGGCACGATGATGGGGTTTTCGGCGTCTGGTTTCGGTAGAAATGATCTCGGCCACCGCGTACGGGCCGCGCAAAAGCGTACCCGAGCGCAGGTCGGAGCGTCGAATCGCCCTGCTTTGCTCGGTGCGGGTCCGGGACGGCTCGCCGGCACCGACCCGGCTCACCTGATCCGCCGCGAACCGTCCGGTCAGAACGGCAGCGGTCGCTCGTCCTCGTCGCCCACGAACGACCCTATCTCGCGCAGCGCGTGCATCTTGTCGCGGCCACGCTCGATCGACGCCAGCGACCGCGTCAGGAACTGCTCGAAGTTGGCGAGGGCGGTGTCCACGTAGTCGTCGACCTCATCGCGGAGCCGCTGTGCCTCGGCGCGAGCGTCCGCGACCAGCCGCGCACCCTCGTGCTCGGCCGAGACCGTGATCTCGTTCATGGACACCAGCCGTGCGTGCTCGTCCTCGGCATGGCCGATGATGCGGTCGGCCTCGCGCTTGCCAGCGTCGAGGATCTTGTCGCGCTCGTCGAGCAGCGCCGACGCGCGCCGCATCTCGGCGGGCAGCTCACTGCGAAGCTGATCGAGAATCGCGATCATCTCACTGCGGTCCACGATGCAGTTGCGCGACATCGGCATGGAACGGGCCGCCTCAACCAGCGCGATGACCTCGTCGATGCGATCGAGCGGATCCACGAACACTCCTGTCACATTGCTCATCGTGCCGCGCCCCCCGACGCCCCGTGCAGCGATGCGTGTTACCCCATGATGCGCGGCCAAACCATCATGACGGTCCGGCGCGCCGTCGGCGACCCGCCGAACCGCTCAACGCGCGAGCGGCGCAGGTGACGTCGGCGACATCGTGTCAATCGTGAGATTCGTCCGCGAGACGGCGGCGACCAAAGTCAACGTCCGCGGTGGGTCACGCGCCCACGCCGCGCGGATAACGGTCCGCGAGGCGCTGCTTGAGCCGCGCCGCCACCGACTCGGGTACGTGCGCCGACACGTCGCCGCCCCACTTCGCGACGTCCTTGATGAGGCTCGACGACACGAACGAGTAGAGCGGGTTGGTCGGCATGAACAACGTCTCCAGGCCGGACAGGCCGTGGTTCATCTGAGCCATCTTCAGCTCGTAGTCGAAGTCGGTGACAGCGCGCAAACCCCGGACGACGACCTTCACATGCTCTGCGCGGCAGAAGTCGACCAGCAGCCCCTCGAACGACGTCACGCGTACGTTGACGAGGTCCTTTGTGATCTCAGCGAGCATTTCCATGCGCTCGATGTAGGAGAAGAGCCCATGCTTCGACTCGTTCACGAGCACCGCGACGATGATCTCGTCGTAGAGCCGGCTTGCGCGGCCGATGATGTCCAGGTGCCCGTTGGTGGCGGGGTCGAACGAACCAGGGCAGACCGCCCGGCTCGGTTCGCGGGTGTTCATGAGCGGCGACCGTACCAAAGCATGGTCTCACCGTATCGGCGAGAGCGCTCCGCGGTGACTGACTGCACCCAGGTCGGCGCGGGCGAGCGCTTCGAGCGCTCCAGGATGATCAGCGCGCCCGGGTTGAGCCAACCCCGGTCGACAAGTGCCGCCACCATCGCGGTGATCTCCACTTCGGAGACCCGGT
>DASTMZ010000166.1:0-30422 GCA_035713725.1 Micromonosporaceae bacterium | reverse complement strand
GATCCGAGTGGCGGCGCGGGCATCCAGGCAGACCTGAAGACGTTCGCTGCCCTCGGCGGCTACGGCATGAGCGTCCTGACCGGTCTCACCGCGCAGAACACCCAGGGCGTACGGTCGGTGCACGCCGTACCGGCGGCGTTCGTACGCGAGCAACTCGACGCGGTCTTCGACGACGTACGAGTCGATGCCGTGAAGATCGGCATGCTCGCCACGGCGGATGTCATCGACGTTGTCGCCGCGGTGCTTGTGGCACGCCGGCCGCGGTATGTCGTCCTCGATCCGGTGATGGTCGCGAAGAGCGGCGACCGGCTGCTCGCGTCGGACGCGGTCGATCATCTTCGCGATGTGCTCCTGCCGTGCGTCGACGTCATCACACCCAACTTGCCAGAGGCGGCCGACCTGCTCGGCGGCGTCGAGGCGCGCACCGAAACGGATATGCGTGAGCAGCTTGACGCGTTGCGCAAGCTTGCGCCCGGCGTGCTGCTCAAGGGCGGACACTTGAGCGGCGCGGAGTGCCCGGATCTGTTCGCGATCGGTGCGGACGAACCGACGCGGCTCGCCGCGCGACGTGTCGACACGACGAACGACCACGGAACCGGTTGCACGCTGTCCGCCGCGATCGCCGCGCTCCGCCCACGCCGTGATGACTGGCTCACCGCGGTGACTGACGCCAAGGCGTACCTCACTGGCGCGCTCGCCGCCGCGGACCGACTGGACGTCGGCAGCGGACATGGCCCGGTGCACCACTTCCACGCGTGGTGGTAGCAAGCCGCTTGACCGCGCCAAGATCGCGGCTGCCATGGTCGTAGAGTCGGGCGATGACCTGGGAACGGCCGGTGCCGCTGGTGGGCGACGTGACCGCCGCGTCACAGCGTGCCGCCGACCCCACCGGGTGGGCGTTCGACGAGTCCGCTCGAGCGGCGTTTTACTCAGTCGTCGACGCTCGGCGCGACGTTCGGCGGTTCCGCCCGGATGCGGTGCCGGATGACGTACTGCATCGGGTGCTGGGCGCGGCACACGTGGCACCGAGTGTCGGTCACAGCCAGCCGTGGCGGTTCATCGTCGTACGCGATCCGGCCGTCCGTACCCGTGCCGCCACGCTCGCCGATCGTGAGCGCCTCCGGCAGGCCGGCGATCTCGCGCCGGATGCCGCCCGTCGACTGCTCGACCTGAAGCTGGAGGGCATCCGCGAGGCGCCGGTCGGCATCGTCGTCTGCTGCGATCGGCGTACGCCAGCGGCCGGCGTACTCGGGCGGGCCACGTTCTCCGACGCCGACGTGTGGAGTTGTGCGGCGGCGATTCAGAACCTGTGGCTCGCGGCGCGGGCCGAAGGGCTCGGGCTCGGTTGGGTGACGCTGTTCCAGCCGAGTGATCTCGCCAGTCTGGTCGGGCTGCCGGACGGTGTGGTGACGCTTGGATGGCTGTGCCTCGGGTGGCCCGACGAACGTCCGCCGGCACCGGGTCTGCAACGCGCCGGCTGGTCGAAGCGACTTCCGCTCGAGGACGTCGTCTTCAGTGACCGGTGGCCGTCCGGGGATCGTGTCGCCGCACCGGCGTCGCATCTCCGTGCACCGACCTCGGCCGCGGTTGTCGCCGCGCACGACGATGCCGATCGCTTGCTCACGCCGCCCGGTTCACTCGGCGTCCTCGACCGTGCCGTCGAGCGGATCCTCGCGGTACGCGGCGACGTCAACGGCGGCACGCTGGTGCTCGCCGCTGCCGACCATCCGGTGACCGCGTTGGGCGTGTCGGCGTACGCCCCGGAGGTGACCGCGCAGGTCTTCGCCGCCGCCGAGGTCGGCGAGGCACTCGGCGTGACGGCCGCCAGCAGCGCCGGGCTCGACGTCGTGTTGGTGGACGCAGGCGTAGACAGCACCGCGCTTGCCGAAGCGCGCAGCGCTGCGACACTGCGCGGCGACTGTGACGGCGCGCGGAACGACGGTGACGGCGCGCGGAACCACGGGATCGAGACGCCGACGGTTGCCGCCGACGACCCACGCGGAGATCTCGCGGCATCCGACGCGATGAGTTTGGCCGATGCGCAGCGCTTCGTCGCTGCCGGCCGCGGCATCGGCAAACGGGCGGCGAACCGCGGCCTTGTGGCGCTCGGCGAGATCGGCATCGGGAACACGACGGTGTCGTCGTGCCTCGCTGCGGCGCTCACCGGGATGGACGTCGCTGACGCGGTCGGGCTCGGTGCCGGCGCCGATAGCGCGATACTCGACAACAAACGCGCCGTTGTCACGGCCGCGCTCGCGCGGTGGCGGGACTCATGCGCCGAGACAACGTTGCACGGCCACGGATCGCACGACACCCACGACGACGCCGCATGCGCCCGGCGCGAACCAATGCGTACGCTCGCCGTGCTCGGTGGGCCGGAGATCGCCGTACTGACCGGCGTGATCCTCGGTGCGACCGAGGCCGACACGGTGACCGTACTGGATGGCCTTGCCACCGGCGTCGCAGCGCTGCTCGCTATGTCCATCGAACCGGCGGTGGCCGAGCACCTGGTAGCCGGTCAGCGAAGCCGGGAACGCGCCCACGCTCGGGTGCTGCTGGACCTCGGTTGCGAACCGTTGCTCGACCTCCGCATCCGAGCCGGCGAGGGCGTTGGCGCGAGCCTCGCCACGAACCTTCTGCTGCAGACACTGGCGATGCGCCGCGCCACGGCCCGCGTCGCGTACTGACAGGGTGCGCCAGCCGGCAACGGCGACCGTCGGGTCCGGAACTCTTTGATCGCGATCATTGCGCATCTAGCATGGTCTTGATAGTCGGATCCACGTCTGACCAGGACCAGGAGGCCGGATGGGCGGCACGATCGCGCTGCGGTGGCTGTTGACTGCCGCGTTCGCGCTCGCCGGCTCGTACTGCACCGCGCAGTGCTTGGCGATGTTGCGCACGCGGACCGAGGGCCGCGCCGCCACGGTGCTCGCGAACGTCGCGCACGTTGCGATGAGTCTTGCCATGATCGGCGCGGTGTGGTGGGCGCCGTCGTGGCGCGTCGTGACATGGGAGATGGCGATTTTCGCGGTGGCGGGCGGTTGGTTCGCGGTACGCGTAATCGCGCTTCGCCAACGCGCCACCGGATGTGTCCGTCACACGCCAACGTCCCGCGGCGGCGTTTATTCCAAGCTGGCGTGCGCCCACCACGCCGCGGCGATGGCGGCGATGGTGTGGATGCTGACCGCGATGGTGGCGCGTCCGGGCATGGCCGGCATGCCCACGCACGCGAGTGCCACGCCGACGTCGCGCGCGCTGACCGCGGCGGTGCTTGGCGGCTATTTCGCGGTGGCGGCCGCGTGCTGGCTCGTCGGCGGCACGCGCCGTCGCGGAGTGCCGGGTGCGACGGCGCACGGGCTGATGAGCGCGGCCATGGGTACGGCCTTCCTGACGCTCGCCTGAGACTAGCCGCCCACAACGGTTCACGGTCCGTGCACGTCAGGCCCGCCATGGCGATGCATCGCCTATTCGGACGGTATTTCACGGCAACGACCGGGTGCTAGGTTGCGCCGTATTCATCGTTGCCGCGTATTCATCGCGGCTGATGCGATGAGCCACCCGACCGAAGGACATCAATGGCGATTCGCCGATCCACGCAGAAGAAGCAGGTCATCCAACAACTCATGCAGGTCGCGCCGCCCGGCGAACAGTTCGTGGCGTGTGTCCACTGTGAAACCGGACCGAGCCCGTGGCTCGGCATCATCTTCGACGAAGTCCCGCTCCTCGGCATCGTGATCACGTTTCTCCGCCGGTTCTACTTCATCACGATGACCAACACCTCGGTCGTCATGAACACCGCCGGACGTTTCTCGAACCGACCGGGCGCGATCATTTATTCGTTTCCCCGGCAAGCGTTTCCGGTCGTGAAACTGAAGCGTGCGAGGTTGTGGAGCTCGATGTATGTCCAGCTGCCGGGCACGGCGAGGCCGACCCGCCTGAACATTTCGCGTTACTGGCGGACCGAGTTCGACCAACTGATCACCGGCCTGCCGGCGCCTGCACCGATCCCGGCGCAGCCGGTCGCTCCGGCTCAGCCGGCGCCCGCGCAGCCGGCCGCATCCACGCCGGCCGACCCGCAAGCCTGAGCGCTCTCGACCGCCGGCACCGCCCGGCATGCGGGCGGTGCCGGTCACGTCGGCGGGTGCCCGCCCGGCGGTCTTTTCGATGTGCGTGCCACCGGGCCGTACGCTCGCGGACATGACGTCCGTCGACGGGCGCGAAGTGATCACGGTCGCGGTCGATCTCGGCACCGCCGAGTTGATCCCGGATCCGAGCCGGCCGCGCGGGTGGGCGCTGTTCGTGGACGGCGTGGCGCAGTCGTACGTCGACGTCGACGACCCGTTGCACCTGGAGTTCGCCTACATGCGGCGGGCCGCCACGGCGGTTGACGCGGCCCGTCGGCGGGGCGCCGCGATCGACGTGCTTCACCTCGGCGGCGGAGCGCTCACGCTGCCTCGTTACGTGGCAGCGACACGTCCCGGATCGCGCCAACTCGTGGTCGAGCGGGACGCCGCGCTCTACGCCCTGGTCCGGAAGCATCTGCCGCTGCCCGACTCCGCGGATGTCAGAGTGGACATCGCGTCCGCGCGCGCCGCGATGGCCGTCGCGCGGGCCAACTCGTACGACCTGATCGTGACGGACGCGTTCGTCGCCGCACGCATGCCGAACGAGGTCGCCACCGAGGAGTTCGTGGCGCTCGTCGTGCCGGCATTGCGGCCCGATGGGCTATATGTCGTGAACGTTACTGATTTGCCGACGCTCGCCCTGACAAGACGGCTGCTGGCAACGCTGCGCACCGGTTTTGCGGACGTCTGCGTGGTCGCCGATCCGGGTATGCTTCGTGGCCGACGCTTCGGCAATTGCCTGTTGGTCGCGAGCCCGCGGCCGGACGGTTTGCCGACGGCCGGGTTGATCCGGTCGCGGGCCGGTGACGGTGGGCCGGTCGGACTGTTGCGCGACGCTGCGCTCGACACCTTCATCGGTGGTGCCCGCCCGCTGCGCGACGCCACCGTGGGCGATACGCCGATCGGCGTATGGACCGTCCCGCGTCGCGCGGCCGAGCCCGATATCGAGCCACCGACCGAACGCGAGAGGAGCCGCGGATGACGTCGGCGGCGACCACTGCGACAACGAGCCACTCGTTGGCCGAGGCGGTCGTCGACCTCGACGCGATCCGGCACAACGTCGCGATCATCGCCGCCGGTACACAAGCCGCGGTGATGGCGGTCGTCAAGGCGGACGGTTTCGGGCACGGCCTCGTACCAGTCGCACGCGCAGCGCTCGACGCCGGCGCGACATGGCTCGGTGTCACGTCCGCCGCCGAAGCGCTCGCGCTGCGCGCCGCTGGACTCGACGCGCCGACCTTGACGTGGCTGCACCGTCCGGACGAGGACTTCACGCCGTTGATCGAGGCGAACGTGGACGTGTCCGCGGCATCGGTCGCTCACCTGCAGGGCATCGCGTCCTCGGCCGCGCGGCTTCGCAATAGCGCGGTGGCCGCCGTACACCTGAAGGTCGATACCGGCATGTCGCGCAACGGTGCGGCGCCCGACGAGTGGCCCGCCGTGGTTGCCGCCGCGTACGACTTTGAGCGCGCCGGGTTGCTTCGCGTACGAGGCATCTGGACACACCTCGCGACTGCCGATACGCCGGAGCGACCCGAGGCGGTGGCACAGCTCGCCGCGTACGAGGATGCGTTGAAGGTCGCCGAGGCGGCCGGGCTCACGCCGGAGGTGCGACACGTCGCGAACTCCGCCGCCGCGCTCGCCATTCCGGAGGCGCACCAGGACCTGGTACGCGTCGGCATCGCGTGCTACGGAGTCGAGCCGGTGGCCGGTCACACGTACGGCTTGCGGCCGGCCATGACACTGCGAGCGCACGCCATCCTGGTCAAGCGCGTGCCGGCCGGCACCGGCGTGTCGTACGGCCTCGAATACGCCACCGAGCGCGAGACGACACTCGTGCTGGTGCCGCTCGGGTACGCCGACGGGGTGCCGCGTCACGCCTCCGCGACCGCCTCGGTGTGGATTCGCGGCCGCCGCCATCGGATCGCCGGCCGCGTTTCGATGGACCAGTTCGTCGTCGACGTCGGCGATACGCCCGTCGAGATCGGCGACGAGGTCGTGCTGTTCGGCCCGGGCGATCGGGGCGAGCCGACCGTGCACGACTGGGCGGCGTGGGCGGACACGAACCCGCACGAGATCCTGACCCGCGTCGGCCCACGGGTGCCGAGACGCTACATATCGACGGCCGGTGCCGAGGCGACGTCACGCGCCGCGGCGACGCCGGGCGGCCGGGCGATGCCCGGCACGCCGGCGGCGCGCAAGCAAACTCCGTCCGGCAGGGAGAGATCGCATGGCTGAGCACCGCACACGCGTCGCGCTGATCTTCGGTGGCCGAAGCGGCGAGCACGACGTGTCCTGCTACTCGGCGGCGGGCATGTTGTCGCACCTGAGCCCGGACAAGTACGACGTGGTGCCGATTTGGATCACGCCGGACGGCCGCTGGGTGGTCGGCTCCGACCGACCGCGGTCGGGCACCGTGGACGTACCGCTGTTGCTGTCCATGACGCCGTACGAACCCGAGGGCATCCCGGACGATCCCCGCGTGCCGTTGCACAGTATCCTCGACGCGCTGCCGGTCCTTCGTACCGTGGACGTGGCGTTGCCGGCGTTGCATGGCCCGTTCGGCGAGGACGGGACGTTGCAGTCCCTGCTGGCCAGCGCCGGCGTGCCGTATGTCGGCAACGGGATCATGTCCAGTGCCATCGGCATGGACAAGGAGCAGACCAAGAAGCTGCTGATCGCGGCCGGACTCGAGGTCGCTGACGCGGTCGTCCTGCGACACGGCCGCGACACGCTGACCGATGCCGAGCGGGCGCGGCTCGGGCTGCCGGTTTTCGTCAAGCCCGCGCACGGCGGCTCCAGCCTCGGCGTGTCACGCGTCGACGACTGGTCCGAACTGCCGGCCGCGGTGGCGCGCGCGCGTGAGACCGAAGACAAGATCCTCGTCGAGGCCGGCGTGATCGGACGCGAGGTCGACCTCGCCGTGCTCGAGCATCCGGACGGTCGCGTGCTGGCCGGACCGCCGCTCGAGATCCGCGTGACCGCCGAGCACGAGTTCTTCGACTACGAGGCCAAATACAGCGGCGAGGGCAGCGAGTTCGAGATCCCGGCCAACCTTCCGCCGGACGTCACCGCGGAGCTTGCCGAGCAGGCGGTCCGGGTCTTCGAGACGTTGGACTGTGTCGGCTTGCTGCGCGTCGACTTCTTTCTCCGCGACGGCGTGCAGCCGGTCGTGAACGAGGTCAACACGTTGCCGGGCCTCACGCCGCACTCGCAGTTCCCGCAGATCTGGCAGGCCGCCGGCGTGAGCTATGCCGATCTGCTGGACATCCTCATTACCACCGCGATCGTGCGGCGCGGGCGGCTTGATCGGCGTACGACTTCGGCACAATTCGGGCAGGCAGATCGCGCGGTGGCACGGTCCGCCGATCGGCTGCCCGGGTCAGTGACGGCCAGCCAGCTGCTGTGAGTCCCTACTCGGCGTGCTGCGGGTGAACAGCGCTGCGAACACGCGGGTACCGGATCGAGCCGAACACCACTGACGGTGAGATGTGTCATCACGCCGCGCTACGGGGCTGTGCGATGACACATCGGCCATGCACAATCGCCCGGTGAATTTCGCGCGCTGGGAGCTACTCGTGATCGACTGCCCGGATCCCTGGGCATTGTCAGGCTTCTACGAGCAACTGCTCGATATGCGCGTGATCGAAGAAGGCGACCGCTGGGTGATCATCGGCGGCTCGGACCGGAAGCCGGCCGTCGCATTCCAACGCGCCGACGACTACCAGCCGCCGGAGTGGCCGGACCCGGATCACCCGCAACACATGCGCATCGATGTGAAGGTCGGCGACCTCGACTCCGCGCAGGCCCAACTCGTCGCGCTCGGTGCGACCGTGTTGCCCGGTCGAGGCGACACCTATCGTGTCCTAGCCGACCCGGTCGGGCATCCGTTCTGCATCTGCCTCTGACGTACCATCGGCTGCGGGCGGCGGCGCATACCGACGCCCGCGCGCCGATGAGTAGCGCCAGCCGCGAGGCGCCATGGAGCACCGCCGATGAGTAGCGTCAGCCGCGAGGCGCCATGGGAACAGCGTAGGCCGAGGAGATAGGCATGGGCAGGAAGGCGCTGGTGGCCGTCGCCGCGCTCGCCGCGGGCGCGGCCGGGCTGGCGTGGGCGGCTCGGGACATCCCAGTCGCATACGGTGCGGAGCCTTCCGGCGCGCGCGCCGACCGGATCCGCCGTTCGCCGCAGTGGCGCGACGGTGCGTTCCACAACGCGCAGGACACACCGATCGAGTTCAACCCCGCGACCAACCCCGACGACCGGCATCGCCTGCGTGAGCTGCTGACCGACGGCGGCGAGCGCAAGCCGTCGGGTGTGATTCCGATGGTTGCCGACGTGCCACCAGACGTCGCCGCCGCGGATGAGTTGCACATCACGTGGTACGGGCATGCAAGCTCACTGGTCGAGATCGACGGCGCACGAATCCTCTTCGACCCGATCTGGAGCGACCGGTGTTCACCATCGCGACTGGCCGGGCCGCGTCGCCTGCACGACGTACCGATCCCGTTGGCCGAACTGCCCGCGGTGGACGCGATCGTGATCTCCCACGATCACTACGACCACCTCGACATGAATACGATCGTGTGGCTGGCGCGCAATCACGCGGCACCGTTCATCGTGCCGCTCGGCGTCGGCGCCCACCTCGAGCGCTGGCACGTGCCGAGCCGGCGGATCATCGAACTCGACTGGGACGACTCGACGACGATCGGCGACCTCACCCTGACCTGCGCGCCGGGACAACACTTCTCGGGTCGCAAGATCGCTAAGCGCAACTACACATTGTGGAGCTCATGGGTCGTGGTCGGACCGACTCATCGCGTGTTCTACAGCGGCGACACCGGCTACTTCGACGGGTTCGGCGCGATCGGTGAGCAATACGGCCCGTTCGACGCCACGCTCGTCCAGATCGGCGCGTACGACGCCGGCTGGCCGAGCATCCACATGACGCCGGAGGTGGGCGTCACGACGCACGTCGACGTACGAGGCGGCGTGATGATCCCGGTGCATTGGTGCACGTTCGTGCTCGCGTTCCACCCGTGGGGTGAGCCGGCCGATCGCGCCTGGGAGGAGTCGAAGGCCCGCGGCGTCACGCTCGCCGTCCCGCGGCCGGGTCAGCGGATCGACATCGCGGACCCACCGGCCGTCGACGGTTGGTGGCAGACGCTCTCGTAACGCCGAGGGTCCAGGGGCTGCGCCGGAATCAGCGCGCCGTGCCACGATCGACGATCAAGCCGTCCTTGGCCGCGCCCATCGAGTCGACGACTTCCGCGGTCCGCTTCCACGATGCCTCGTAGACGGCCATCCGCGCGGCAGTCGGGTGCGCGGCCATCGCGAGCGGCAGATCGATCAGCTGGATCTGGCCGCCGAGCGAGTCGTACGTCGGGATCGCCTCCGCTTTCGTCACCGTGAACTTGCCCGGTGACGTCTCGGTGAACGTGAACCGTGGCATGACGCCGTCCATGGTCGGCTGGCTGAAGCCCTGGGTGGCGATCTGGTTGCCCATGCCGTAGACCACCCACTTGCCGTTGATCTTCTGGAACGGCTGAACGACGTGCGCGTGGCACCCGATGATCAGGTCGACGTCCGGCGACGCGAGCAGCGCACGAGCCACCGACAGCTGCTGGGCGTTCGGGGTGTGCTGGTATTCCGTACCAAAGTGGAGGCTCACGATCACCACGGACGCGCCGGCCTGCTTGGCGCGCCTCGCGTCCGCCAGGATCTGCGGCACGCTGATGAGGTTTGCGAGCCACGGCTTGTCCGCCGGTCGCTTGATCCCGTTGAACCCGTACGCGTAGGACAGCTGCGCGACCGTGACGCCGTTGGCCTGCAGCAGGTCCGGCTGCGCCGCCTCGGCCGCGGATCGCGCCGTGCCAGCGTGCTTCACTCCGGCCGCGTCGAGCGCGTCGAGTGTCCGGTCGATGCCTGCCTCGCCGCCGTCCAGCGAGTGGTTCGACGCGGTGGAACATGAGTCGTAGCCGACGTCGTGGATCGTCTGCGCGATGGCCGGCGGCACTTCGAAGACCGGGAAGCTGGTGAACGGGCCGTTCGGCTTGCCGTAGGGCGTCTCCATGTGACAGATCGCGAGGTCGGCGCCCGCGATGTCGGGCCGCGCCGAGGCGAAGATCGGGTCGAAGAAGTAGCCCGCTCGTCCGGCCGCCTTCGCGTCTGTACGTCCCTGCGCCCACAGCCGGGTATGCAACAGGATGTCGCCGGCCGCGATCACAGTGAACTGCCGCGGCGCGCCGGTCGCCGACGGTTGACCGGCACCCGACGACGGTTGACCAGCAGTCGTTGCGCCGGACGGCAACGCACCGAGTGGCGACAGCACCGGCAGCCCGCCGTGCGAAAGGCCGACGTCCGGGAACGGTGATCGATCGGCAGTAGCCGGCGCGCGGGAACTCGCGCCCGACCGCGCGCCGACCGCGGTCGGCGTGCCACCAGCCGCACCCGCCAACCGGCCGCCACCGGTGCCACCGACCGTGGAAGTCGCCCGATCGATGTGTGCCGTGGGGATGGCGCGGGCCGCCGTCGAGAAATGGCTAGTGGTGAGCGCCGATGCGGTCAGACCGATGACGACGGCGCCGGTCCAGAACGCCACGGCGCCGCGAACACCCATAGACGGCATGATGCGACATCCTTTCGCCTTTGTGGTGACCGACCGATCATCACGCCCGAAACAGGATCATGTGAGCGAATCTCGCATTTAGGTCAGCCAACGTAAGGCGTGCGATGCCTCTGGAACGGTCCGGAACCACGCAGACGCGGTCCGCGGAGCGGCCCGCAGGTGCCGCACGCCGAGCGGCCAGCTAACGGGTCCGCCGAGCGCGGCCTCAAATGCCCGGCGCTACGGTGCGGCGACGCGACGGCTCGCGAGGCAGGCGGCGACGATCGCGGCGCGCCGAGCCGCGGGCACCCGAGCACGCCGGCGGATCACGTCGCCGTCGGCACGCTGGATTTCGTCGAGGATGCCTTGATACAGCCGGTACGCCGTACGCATGCACGCACGCGAACCGGGTACGAGCAGATCGATCCCGGGCGCGGCGGCTCGATAGTGCGCGCGAGCCCGGCTCACCTCGTACCGGATAAGGTCCTTGATCTCGCCGGTCGCGGACCCGGCGGCGACCGCGGCGCCCAGTCCCTCGCTGGTCACGCCGAACGCTCGAAGATCGCTCTGCGGCAGGTAGACGCGGCCGCGGCGAAGGTCCTCGGCGACGTCCCGGATGAAGTTCGTGAGCTGGAACGCGCGACCGAGCTCGCGGGCCGGACCGATGGCGCGAGCTCGGTCGACGGTCCCGAGCACCGGCAGCATCATGGCACCGATCACCGCGGCCGACCCCTCCATATACCCGAGGAGATCGTCGTACGTCTCGTAGCTGCTCACCGTGAGGTCCATGGCCATCGACCGCAGGAACAGCGTGAAGTCGGTCGGGTCGAGGTCGAACACCGCGATCGTGTGTAGCACCGCGACAAGCACCGGGTCGTCGACCGTCCGCCCGGCCAGACCGGCCTCGAACGCGCGACCCCATGCCGCCAGGCGTTCGGCCCGGACCGCGGGCGCCGCGCCGTCGACGGCGTCCACGATCTCGTCGGCCGTTCGCGCAAACCCGTAGAGCGCGTGCACGTGTCGCCGCTTCCAGGCGGGCAGCAGGCGCGTCGCCCGGTAGTAGGTGTGACCGTGCCGGGCGTGCAGCGCTCGGCAGCGCTCGTACGCCCGGTCCAACTCGTCCGTGGTCACACGTGCGATCCTCGCCGATTCACCGATCGCCCCGACGACCGGTCCCGATCCGCGTTTCGCGGCTCACCACGCATGATGGGGACCATGCGTACCGTCCACGGCCCGACCGGCCGCGTCGTGATCGTCGGCGCCGGTCTGGGCGGGCTGGCGTGCGCGATACGGCTGGCGGCGACCGGGCGTGACGTCACGGTGATCGAGCGGGAGTCGACGCCGGGCGGACGAGCCGGCCGGCTCACCATCGACGGGTACGCCTTCGACACCGGCCCGACCGTGTTCACCATGCCGGAGTTGCTAGCCGACGCGTTTGCCACGATCGGCGAGGACATGGCCGACTGGGTGACGTTGACGCGGCTCGATCCCGCGTACCGGGCGCACTTCCCGGACGGTTCGACGCTCGACGTGATCGCCGACCCGGTACGGATGGCCGCCGAGGTGTCGCGTGTGTGCGGGGCACGGGAAGCGGACGGATACCTGCGATTCGTCTCGTACGTACGCCGACTGTGGCGCCTGCAACGTGACGACTTCATCGACCGCAACCTCGACGGTCCGCGCGACTTGGTGACCGCCGACCTGCTGCGTCTCGTGGCGGCGGGCGGCTTCCGCCGACTCGACACCAAGGTCGCGCAGTTCTTCCACGACCCGCGCACCCGTCGGGTCTTTTCGTTCCAGTCCATGTACGCCGGCGTCGCACCGCACGAGGCGCTCGCGCTCTACGCCGTCATCGCGTACCTCGACGCGGTCAACGGTGTCTACTTCCCGCGCGGCGGCGTGCATGCCATCCCGGTCGCGCTCGCCGCCGCGGCGGACAAGCACGGTGTGGCGTTCCGCTACGGCACCACGGTCGAGGCCGTCGAGGTGTCCGGCGGTCGGGCACGCGCGGTGCGCACGATTGGCGGCGAACGCGTCGAGGCTGACGTCGTCGTACTCAACCCGGACCTGCCGGTGGCGTACCGCGATCTCCTCCCGCCCGGCTCCACTCCGGCGCGCGAGGAGCGGCGCATCGCCCGGCTCCGACAGTCTCCGTCGGCCGTCGTGATGCATGTCGGGTCGACCCAGCCGTACGCGAAGATCGCCCACCACAACATCCACTTCGGGCGCGCCTGGCGGGCGACTTTCCACGACGTGATCCGGGACGGTCTGCTGATGCGCGACCCGTCGCTGCTCGTCACGAACCCGACCCGCACCGATCCGTCGCTCGCGCCGGACGGCCGCCACGCCTACTACGTGCTCGCCCCGGCCCCGAACCTCGATGTCGGTCGGGTCGGGTGGACCGAGCGGGACACCGACCGTTACGCCGACGAGCTGATCGCCACGCTCGAGACGCGCGGCTATCGCGGCTTCGGTGACGGCGTCGAGGTCCGGCGGGTCGTCACGCCAGCGGATTGGGCGGCCGCTGGCCTCGCCGCGGGTACCCCGTTCGCCAGCGCGCACACGCTCCGCCAGACCGGTCCGTTCCGGCCCGGAAACCTCCATCCGACGCTCGAGAACGTGGTGTTCGTCGGCTCGGGTACGCAGCCTGGGGTCGGCGTACCCATGGTGTTGATCTCTGGAAAGCTGGCCGCCGCTAGGATCGCCGGGTGACCCCTCGCGAAGCCCTTCTTGTCGAATTGGTTGGCGCCGACGGCGAGCCGCGCGGCGCGGCGACCGTCGCCGACGCCCACACCCAGCCGGGTGATCTGCATCGTGCGTTCTCCGTAGTGCTCGTCGACCCGGCCGGTCGGCTGTTGCTGCAGCGCCGCGCCCGCACCAAGACCAGGTTCGCCGGTCGCTGGGCCAATTCCTGCTGCGGCCACCCTGCGCCGGGCGTCGCGGTCACCGAGGCAGCCACGGTACGGGTTAGGGAAGAGCTCGGCATCGACGCCATCGACCTGCGCGACGTCGGCGTGTACGTCTACCGGGCCATCGATCCGGCCAGCGATCGCGTCGAGCACGAATACGACCATGTGCTGGTCGGCTCGTTGCCATCCGACGCACGCTTCGAACCGGATCCGGCCGAGGTCGACGCGTTGCGTTGGAGCGCGGTCACCGATGTGCGCGAGGGTCTCGCGACCGCACCCGACGCGTACGTCCCGTGGCTCTCCGGAGTCATTTCGACACTGCCCGATAACATCGCGGTGACTGGCAGCGACGGCGCCGCGAGCTAGCCCACAGACTTCGCGGTAACCGTGGCTTTTCGGCGTGATGGCGGATAGCTTGGCCGGATTCGCACCATCGGTTCTCCCCCCGGAGTCCACATGTCGCAACGCATGCTCGGCTGGGTGCTCGCCTGCGGGCTCACCATCACGATGGGCGGCTGCCTCGCGGTAGCCGCCGAGCAATCGGACCGTGCTGCCGCGCACACGTCCGTGTCGGCCGGCCCGAGTGCCAGTTCGCCCGGCCTGCAGCCGACGACACCGGCGCCGCGACCGACGAAGGCACGACCATCGCCGTCACCGTCCGCGTCACGCCGAAAGACGCCACCAACGCCGGTGCCGCCGTCGCAGATCACCGCGGCAAGCCTCGGCATTCCGAACGCCGGCACGCTGAAGATCCCGGCGTGGCCGTCGCAGTCCGGCATGCGCTATCGCGGTCCGGATGGGTCGGAGGGCTCGACCGGCACGACTTCCGTCGCGCTGACGTTTGACGACGGGCCGGGTCCGTACACGTCGCAGATCCTCGACATCCTCGAGCAGGCCCACGTGAAGGCGACGTTCTGCCTGATCGGTCGTCAGATCCACGCGTACCAGTCGGTCGTCCGGCGGATGATCGATGACGGCATGACATTGTGCAATCACAGTTGGGACCACGACGAGAAGCTGGGTACGCACACGCCGCAGTACATCGCCGCCAACCTGCAGAAGACGATCGATGCCGTACACCGGATCGACTCGTCTGCGACGATGGCGTATTTCCGCAACCCTGGCGGCAACTTCACCCCGACGACCGTACGAGTCAGCGAGCTACTCGGCATGCGGCCGCTCTACTGGTCAGTGGACACCAACGACTGGCGGCGGCCCGGCGTACCCGCGATCGAAAAGACCGTCCTGACCAAGACACACCGCAGTTCCATCGTGCTCATGCACGACGCCGGCGGCGACCGGACCGAGACCATCGCCGCGCTGCGCGCTGTGCTGCCGGAGCTGAAGGACGACTTCCACCTGATCGCGCTGCCGACGGCGCGTACGGTCGCAGTCGATCCGGGTAAGCCGGCACCATCGCCTGCGCCCACGCCTTCGCCCTCGGGAGCGCCGACCGACGGTGACGCGCCCGACCGACGCTGATCGACGGTAATCGGTGGCGGTCGTCGGTGGCGGTCGGCGATGTCGCCGCCGGACGCCGTCGATTTCTTGTCGTTTGATGGCGGTAGGTGGGTCGCGTATGCTTTGCAGGCTTCCCGGCGGGGCCGGATGAGTGCCTCAGCCGCCCGCATCGCGTTGTGCGATGATGGCGGAGCCGCCCTCATCGTCTAGAGGCCTAGGACGCCGCCCTTTCAAGGCGGTAGCACGGGTTCGAATCCCGTTGGGGGCACGGCGCGGCAGGTTGGTATCCTGCTAGCCGAGCTAGGTCCTGTGGAGCAGTTGGAGTGCTCGCCGCCCTGTCAAGGCGGAGGTCGCGGGTTCAAGTCCCGTCAGGACCGCGTTTTTATTTGCGGCCAGGTAGCTCAGTTGGTACGAGCGTCCGACTGAAAATCGGAAGGTCGGCGGTTCGACCCCGCCCCTGGCCACAGTGAGTGTGCTAGTTCAGCAGTTCTGCCCAGTGAACTTCGGCAGGGCCGCTGATCGCATTTCGGAGCCATCTGTTTGGGGACTGCTAGCTAAGCACGGCCCAGGAGTTCCGATCGGCCGCACGCAGGTTCAGTTGATCAGTGGCTACCGTGATCTGGTGAAAGCATCTCAGCTTGACAGCATGATCAATGCCGCGGCAGCAACTCAACTCGCGACGATTGGCCACGATGAAGATCGTCTCCGACTACTGCAGCGCCCACCCGGGACCCAGCGCTTCCAACTCCACGCACGCCTGAGGAGGGGCCAAGCCATGAACCCTCAGAGACTGGTGGCGGCCGGCCTGGCCGCAGGTTTCGTGCTCTTCATGCTCACCGTCCAAGGTTCCGGCGCGGCGGGGGAACCGGCGCCGGGCGATACGCCCGGCGCGGCGGGGGAAACGGCACAGGGCGATACGCCCGGCGCGGCGGGGGAAACGGCACAGGGCGATACGAGCCCCGCGAGTCCGTGGCCGCTGGCCGGAGTCACCGCCGAGCACCTCACCAACATGGCCAACGGCAATGCGATCAGCGACGTCCTCGACCCGCTCCTCGACGACATGAACCCGAAGGTCAACATCCCCGGCTTCGCCGGTGTGGTCGTCGACGAGCCCAACAACCACTTCACGTTGTACTGGAAGGGGCCGCTGCCGGCGAACGCGGCCGCGCTCGCCAACCTTCCCAACGGGATGACCGCGACGGTGCTGCCGGCTCTACACGACCGCGGCGAGCTAGAAGCCGAGATGCGCGCGATAGTCGCCTATGACAACGCCCACGTCGCGCCAGCCGACCGCGTCACGGGGCTGAGTCCGAACGTTGACGGGAGCGGCATAACGGCAACGGTCGCGAGCGCAGCCGCGCTGAACTCGCCGGCGGTCGCGTGGCGTGCCAACCATCTAGTGATCGCCACGACGATTAGTCCGGGCGCCGTTCCGCTCACCGGAACGTAGGCCGACGTGACCCTTTGGACAGGGGCTTGGTCCCGACGGTCATTCAGATGGTGGATAGCTGACGACAACATGGAGTGGCAGAACGTCCCGGTCTTATTCGGGCGCGGCAGTGATCACCACCGTGACGATCAGTGTCGTGATATTGCATAAACTCATGATTGAGTCGAACGAAGATGAGTACCTCCGGCGCGCTAACCGGCCCAAGGCATCATCTCACTACGCTACGAATAGCGTAGGCAACCAGGAAGCGGACCGTTCACACGTGCATGTGTCAACGGTCCGCTCCCTGCTTCGTGACATCCGTTCCCGCTCCGCAGAAGGGAGCCAACGCTGAGATTCCTACGAATCAGCGCAAACACCCGTCCCTGACCGATCAATCGTAAACGGAATCTGCCTGTCGAAACTGTGGTCCGCAGTGAACTGGCGCAACGAATGCTTTCCAGGGGAGATCTGTTGTGGCGGCAGGATCACACCAATCTGGATGTAGTAATACTGTCCACCAAAGTGCTGCTGTGAATAGGCGGGATCGATGAGCCTGATAGGTGTCCGTGTCGTCTTTAGTATCACGCCATCGATCGACTGCAGAGGCCTATATTTCTCAAGGTTCGGCTTGGTATCAACGAGTTGAGATGAGACCAGGTGCCAATCATCGGCACAATAATGTCCGTCCACGTCGTAGATGCGGCCCCGCTCCACCTTGGGGCAGGGCACACCATGCCCCGCGAGGGCATAGGTCGTCGGATCTTCGCACGCAATCAGGAACCCACCCAAGAGAGCTTCCGCATCGCTTTGCGTCACGAGATTCGGCGACACGGTCGCCGTTGGCCTGGGCTTAGTGCCGACCCTGGCCTGCGTGGCGGCTCCGGAGTTTGGCAGCGCCGACACCACGAGGGCGAGCGCGACGGCCGAGGCGGCCAAGACGCCAGCGGCACCGAGCCGTCGGTAACGCACTCTGCGCCGCTCGTTCGCGATGACCTTCTCGACGTCCACCACCGACGGTGGCGACCCCATCTCGTTGTCCAGCAGCTCCTGATTGCTCATCACGACGAGATCTCCTCTGTCATCTGGTTAATGGCGGCTGCTCGATTCCGCATCGCCTCGAGCGTCTGTGAGCTGAGGTTCATGACGGTGCTTGGCGAGCAGCCCAGCCTCTCGGCGGTCTCCTGCACCGACAGATCGAAGTAGAAGCGCAAGACCACTACCGCGCGGCGGCGTGGCGACAACTCCGACAGCACATCGATGAGCGACAGCCGGTCGATGACGTCGGACCGGTCGGGTGCCGGCAGGTCCGGCATGTTGTCGGTGACCCGCTCGCGGCGCCATGGCCGGCGCGCCTCGTCCAGCCACGAGCGCATCAGAATCGTCTGAACGTACGCATCGAGGCTGTTCGCCTGCTGTGCCCGGGACCAGTTGCGGTACAGCTTCCCGAAGGTGACCGACACCAGGTCCTCGGCTGTGTGCCAATCCCGGCACAGCAGGTACGCGGCGCGTTGCAAGCGGTCCATCCGGGCCATGACATACGCCCGGTACTCGTCCTCGTCGACCCGCTTCACTCATGCCTCCCTTTTGCATCTACTAATGAAGACGGAGCGGCGGAAGGTTTACTACCGATTCGGTGTGCCTGGGGGCATCGCCTCGTCAGCACCCTCGCGGTCTTCGCCTGCTTGCGGCTGTCGCCCGCACGTGGTTGCACGGTTCGGCATACCGGGCGGAGAGCGTGACTGGCTGTTTTCGTTATAGCGACAGACTGTCGGGCTGTGGTGGGGTGTGCGGCATGCCCATCGCTCGCCTCGCCATGCCTCGCAGCCCTGGACGCCGGCATGGACTCCCGGCCGCGATATCGGTGCTAGCTGGCGCCGCGGTGGGTGGACTGACCAATGTGGCCACCTCGGGTTGGAGCTGGCCGGTGGGCGCTAGACCCCACACAAGTCATCAACATCAGGGGGCTTCGCGGGTGTCGTCGTCGATGAGCCGAACAACCACTTCACGTGGTACTGGAAGGGCGCCTTGCCCGCGAACGTCGCGACCGCTCTCGCGTACCTCCGAGCGGAATGACCGCAACCGTGCTACCAGCACTTCACACACGTGGCGAACTAGAAGCTGCGATGCGCCAAATCGTCGACTATGACAACGCTCATGTTGCGCCAGCCGACCGTGTGACGTCGTTGACGCCGAACGGTGACGGGAGCGGCATCACGGCGACGGTCGCGAGCGCGGCCGCGCTGAACTCGCCTGCAGTCGCGTGGCGTGCCAACCATCTAGTGAACGCCACGACGATTAGTCCGGGTGCCGTTCCGGTCGCCGAAGGCGAACCTCGACGCCGAGCCTCCGGTCCGATCCACACCGATCAACACGATCGAACAGACGTACTTCGCCGTTGTGTCTGAGGCTTGGATTCCAGGGCTGTAATTCCAAGTTTCGGACTCGAAACCGGGTTTTCGCGTCATACAACCCAAGTTATGTCGACGCTTCAAGGATCGTCAATCGGGACGCTGGTTCCCATATCGGGCTTCGACGCGCGGTTTGGTGAGGCCTACGACGCTCACGCCTTCATCCCAGATGACCTACCCAACGCCGTGGCACTGCCGCCCTCGGTGTGGATGACGGTCGGCGACGCAATGGCGGAACTCGGGCGCCTCGACATGGCGGCAAATCTGATCCCGAACCCGCAACTCATCGCTCGAGTCGCGACGCGTCGAGAGGCAATCGGAACGTCAGCTCTCGAGGGCACGTACGCAGACCTCACCGAGCTCTTTGCAGCCGAGGCCCTCCCCGCGGAGGAACAGAAGGCAGATGTCGCGCCGAATGTTCGGGAGGTCCTCAACTATGCCCGAGCGGCCGAGGTTGCGTACGAATGGATCGTCGACCGGCCGATCACCTGGACGATGCTGTCCGCGCTCCAGGCAATGATCGTTGCCGACAACCAAAGCGACGGAGACGACGCCGGCGCGATCAGAACTACTCAGGTGTTTATCGGTGCGAAGAACCGGCGTGTGAGAGAGGCACGCTTCATCCCGCCGCCCCCGGGTGACCAGCTCTTCGGTCTGTGCCTGCGCTGGCTTGATTGGATCACCGACGCTGATCCGGCGGTTGGCATTCCCCTGATCGCTCGAGTCGCGATGGCTCACTACCAGTTCGAGACGCTGCATCCCTTCACCGACGGGAACGGTCGGCTCGGCAGGCTCGTCGCACTGCTTCAGATGGTCAAGGATGGGGCGCTGCGCTTGCCCGTCCTGTCTGTGTCGCCGTGGCTCAAGGACCGAGCCAGCGATTATCGCGATCACCTGCTCAAGGTGAGCGCGACTGGAGACTGGGCGCCGTGGATCGAGTTCTTTGCGCGGGCCGTGATCGCGGAGTCGCGGTCGGGCCACGAACGAATTCTGCGGCTTCTAGCGCTGCGTGATGAGTTCGGCGCGACCGTGCGCACGGCCTTGCCACGCGCCCGGCTCGCACTCGAAATCGCGTACGACCTCATTGCATACCCGCTGCTATCGATCGCGGATTCGCACCGGCGATACGGCCGGTCTAACCAGGCCAACCGTGACGCGATCGCGTCGTTGGTTAACCTCGGCATCTTGGAGCCGTACACCGCCGAGCGTTACGGGCGGTTGTACTGGTCCCGACGTGTCATTCACACGATGGATAGCTGACACGACTACCCGCTCGCACGGCCTCGCCGGGTTGGGTACGGCCAATAGCCAAGTTACGCTGCAACCCCGACGTCGCCGCGACCGTGGCTGCCCGTCGCTCATCTGGGCCGTGCGCTACTTCGGTTTAAGCGCATCCGGGTCGGTCGTTGGCATCTTCTCGGTCTGGTCGATGCGTTCGATGGCCCAGCCCGCCCATTCGGCGAGGATCTGGAAGGACCGCAGCCCGAATTCGGCGACGAGTCGTTGCAGAGGCAACCCGGCCGACGGGTCGGCGGCGGCGTCGAACGCGGCGACGTTGGCCCGCAGCTCGTCCAGTTGCTTGGCGTTGGCCGCGGCGACGAGTTCCAGGAGCCGGCGCGCCTCGGTCGGGTCCAGTGTGGACAGTAGGAACAGCCGCAGTACGAACTCGTTACGCACCACGATCACGTCGGGTGGGTTGACCATCCAGTGCCGCAGGTCGGCTCGCCCGGCGTCGGTGATGGCATACGTACGGCGACCTCGTGCGCCTTCGGCGACCACGGCGATCAGGCCGTCGTCCGACATCCGGTTGAGCTCCGGATAGATCTGGCTGTGCTGGGCGTGCCAGGCATAGCGCTGCAGGACGCGCTCGAACTTCTTCGTCAGGTCGTACCCGCTTGCTGGCTCCTCGGCCAGCAGCCCCAACAACGCGTAGCGCAGCGACACCCAACCCGCCCCTTCGACGACCTATAGGGCGAAGATAACATGTACGTCTTGACATGCGCGTTTCGACATGTCATTTTCGATAGGTCCCGCGAACCTCCACCAGCCCGCCTGGCACCCGTTGGAGACACCGATGACACCTCATGACACTCGGCCCGCCGACCCTCGGCCCGACAACGCACCCAGCACGAGCCACATTGCAGTCGTCACTGGCGCGTCCAGCGGCATCGGCGCGGCAACCGCGCTACGACTAGCCCGCGGCGGATTCACCGTCGCGTTGGTGGCCCGCCGCGCCGACCGGCTCACCGAAGTCGCCGCCAAAATCGCGGAGAACGGCGGTGCGGCCGCCGCGTACCCCGCCGATCTGATCGATGTGGTGGCCCGGGAACGAGTCATCACACAGATCACCGGCGACCTCGGTCCCGTCGGCGTACTCGTCAACAACGCCGGCCAAGGTTACTACGGCGCGTTCGCCGCGATGCCGTGGGCGGATGCCCACACCATGATCGAGCTCAACGCCGCCGCGCCGATCCACCTCAGCGGCCTCGTGCTTCCACATATGCTCGCGGCCGGCCGCGGCCACATCGTCAACATCGGCTCGGGCGGAGCGCACGTGCACTTCCCCGGGCTCGCGATGTATACCGGAACGAAAGCGTTTCTCGCCGCACATAGCACCGCCGTCTACCGCGAGCTTCGCCGCAGCGGTGTTCACGTCAGCCTCCTGCGCTGCGGCGACGTAGAGACCGAGTTCTTCGACAGCATGGCGGCGCGCTCTAAACGGATTCCGCGCGAGCCACGAAAGATCCAAGCCGAACGTGTCGCCGAGGCGGTTTGGCAGGTCATCGAACGGCCGCGGCGCCTCGTGTGCGTCCCCCGCTCGATGCGGCTCGTCGCCGGCCTCGAACAATGGCTGGGTTGGCTGCTCGACAAGGCACCACTCGACCCGAACATGCGCGTCGAGTTGAACGAGGCACGACTGTAGTCGGCGGAGCGAGCCGTCGGACACGTCACTAACTGTCCGATGTGGTGACACATCTCGGCCGGGATTCCGACCATTCTTCTGCCGCCGGATGAACAGCTCGTCGACCTTTGTGCTGGCAGCCAGATGTCATCGGGTGCACGCCCGAGGGGTGGACAGGCTGTCTCATTCAGCGAAGTGTTACAAACGAGTCGACAATTCGAGTGAAGCGAGTCACACTGAAGATCCGCCCGAGTAATCGGAGGACCACAGTGGACACGCCAAAGGAGTTTGACTGGCGACGGAGCAGTCGCTGCGAAACCGGGAACTGTGTAGAGGTCGCGCGTATCAACGGTGAGTATGTGCTACGCGACACCAAGCAACCAGACGGTCCCCGCCTACGATTCTCGAATCTCGAGTGGCACGCGTTTGTCGAGGCAGTCCGCGCGGGCGAGTTCGGCTAGCCCACAGCGGAGATCTGCGGCGCGCCGGGGGCGTCCAGCGCTAGGCGGGATGCTCCCGACCAGCTAGCCGAACGCTACGCCAGTTCCTCAGGTGTCCGCGCGCGTGAATGTGCACACTTGTCGAATGGGTCCCACCGCATTGATCATCATGGGAGTGGCGGGCAGCGGCAAGTCAACCATCGCGCTGCTAGTGGCGAAACAACTCGGCTGGCAGTTCGTGGAAGGTGACTCCTTTCATCCCGAACACAACGTTGCCAAGATGGCCGCTGGCCATCCACTGACGGATGAAGACCGCGCGCCATGGCTAGTCGCTATCCGGGACTGGATTGCTGCCGAACTGACCGCAGGACGAAGTTGCGTCGTCACGTGTTCCGCGCTCAAGCGCTCCTATCGGGATGTGCTGCGGTCGGCGACACGCGGGACCGACGGAACGACACGGTTTGCCTTCCTCGACGTCGATCGATCTCTGTTGCTTGAGCGACTGACTGCACGCCGCGGTCATTACATGCATGTCAACATGCTCGCCAGCCAGCTCGAAACGCTCGAAGTCCCCGACAGCGACGAGCGACCGATCCACGTTGACGAGGGCGCGGCCACGACTCCGGACTCAGCCACAGCTGAGATCATCGCCGGGCTTGGCATTGCCTGACGGCGCCCAAGTCAGACTGCGTTCGTGCCAACGTTTGTCCTAAGATCCGCGATTGCTTTGACCGCAAGGTTCGACGATCTTTATATTTGGCCGTCGGCGAGTTTGCCGAACCGCAAAGAGGGCTCCGCGAGGCGTGCTAGCGTCCCATCGGGATCTCACTTTGGCGCCCGTTGTTGCAGTGCTGGGAGACTTCTGCGGTGAACTCGGTGTCCGATGTCGGCTGGCGAAAAAGCAGCCGGTGCGAGAGCAATGGTTGCGTTGAGGCCCGACAGGTCGGCGCCGAATTCAGGCTCCGCGATTCGGTGACCCCGGACCCGGTGCTGCGGCTGACCGCCGAACAGTGGGCGGGATTCAAGGCAGCGATACGCTCGGGCGCGTTCGACGTCCGCTGATTTCAGGCGCCCGCCGACGGTCGGATGCTGGCCGTGCGGCGTTCAATGATTTCGAGCGACTGTTCGCGATCTGAACTTGACGCCCACATGCTGTCGAAGATCAACCGATGCGCCTGCACGTCGGCCTCTGCGTCAACGATCTCGTCCGTGGCAGCTGTCTCGCGATAGAGCAGAGCGCTGCGGCCCTGATCAAGATCCACCAGCACGTACGGTGCGACGTTGTACTTCGTGTTCTGTGCGCTGAACGGAATGATACGGAGCTGAAGCCGGGCGCCAGCATCCACCACAATGGACCGGAGGAATTCCAGCTGTTCAGCCATTATGCGCGCACTCCCGACTTCTCGATAAAGGACGGATTCGTCCAGCAGCACGAGGTATGCGGGTCCGTTCGGCGCATATAGCCGTTCCCTACGCTGCTCTCGCAGCCGTATCCGCGCTTCGCGCGCACCGGAAGGAACCGGCGTTGGCGGTCTGGCTAAGACCGCCTCGGCGTAGGGCCGAACTTGCAGCGGTCCAGGCACGAGAACGTTGTTGTAATACCGAACCGTAAGCGCCTCCGCTTCGAACTGGACCAATTCGATCATCGCCGGCGTATAGAACTCGCGTTCCTCAGCGGAGACTGTCCAGCGCTCGCGTCGGGACACTCGAGCACTTTCCGCGAGCTCGGCGACGGTCTTCTTATCCGTGATGCCGAGGTGCTCCAGAAGCACAGTCAGGTCGCCCGGCGAGACGTTCACCTCGCCCTTCTCGATCCGGATGACCTTCGAGATGGACCAGCCCATCGCCTCGGCAACCTGGCCCTGGGTCAGCTGCTTCTCCTCGCGCGCAGCACGGAGCGCGAGACGTACGCGGCGTCGCGCGACGGCGGGCGAATCGACGTTGGACATGGCGTCGCATCTCCGGCTACAGACCCTGACCACGCCGCTGCCACCTCGCATCTTGCTATCTGCGAGGTGGCAGACAGGCATCTGTCTGTTCGGAGATCGTACGCCTGCAAAGATCACGGGCCTATCACCGCAGGGCGTAGTTCTCGCGTTCATTTGCCTCGATCGCCCGAACCAATGCGCGCTTGACCTGACTGAAGGTGATCTGGTCTCGCGAACTGAAGAGATGGACATCGCGGCCCTGGTAGACCGCTCGCAGCTCCCACGGCGGTCGCTGTGTGCGCATGCATGCGCCACCGATCACCGCGGGCGCCAGCACGACGAGTACGCCAATCAACGCCACCGTCGGCGACCGGAGCAGTTGCCAGCTCACCGCGGTCGCGACCAGCATGACCGCGGATGCCCCGATGCCGCGTACGACAACGGAACTGGCGACGTCGCGGAAGACGTACACGTCGCGCAGGTCCTCGATGGAGAACCGTTCATGTCGTGGCCACCACACCTCCATGGCATCGCTTGTGATGGAAAGCGAGTGACCCCGGTAAAACTCGGCCATTCGATGCCTCCCAACTGCCGACATCTGTCGGGACTGTTGCGAGGAGGGCCGAGTTCGGCAACGATGACATCTGGTGGACACCTCCTCCTCGCGACGGACGGAGGTCCATGGCGGCACCCGGTGGCAGCCGGGTGCCGTTGCTTTGTCTGGCTGCGCTGCCAGCCAAACCATCGGACCCTGGTCGGGCCATGACCCTTGGCCTTAGTATGCGTTAAGGTGAGCCTCTTCGTAAGGTGTCAATCTGCTATATCGCAGTTAGCCGCATCCCAGGTTGACGGCGCAGGCGGCAGACCCGGCCATCCCGATGTGTTCTGCGTCATGTATCGATCTCCGTGCGGACCCTCCACACAGCACCGCTAGCTCGGCAAACGCACGTCGGACGCCACTCGCGTCGAATTACCGGCCGTCGTGCGGATCGCGTAGCGTGGCCCGCTGCATCCCCGGAATTTGATCGGAATCGCAAAGATGACAATGCGAACTATTCGGATAATCCGTGCAGTCGCCGCGGCTTCCGCAGCGTCGGCGGTGCTCGCGACGGCCGCGTGCGGCACCGCGCCGAACTCGGCCCGGATCGTGTCGGGCTCCACCGCTACATCTTCTTCGCCGTCGCCGGTCACCAAGGCATTCACGGGTACGCAACTCAAAAGCATGCTCGTCACCGACGTGCCGGCCGGCTTCAGCCAGGACACCACGGCGACCGCGGACTCGGGTGCGGCGCTGCAACTGCCAAGCACCGGGCCGGTGGCGTCGAAGTCAAAGTGCGGCGACCTGAACGCGACGAGCTTCATCAGCGCGACCGGCTTGACCGGTGTCTCGTTCGCGCAGTCGGACTACGTCGACAAGAACCACAACGAGATTTCTCAGGAGATCGACGCATTCGAGCCGGGCAACGGTTCGGTGGCGTTGACACGGATCCGCAAGGTGTTCACGGAATGCGCGACGTTCTCGTATAAGGCGGACGGCGTGACCGCAACCGAGCACCTGAAGGTCTCGTCGCTGAGCGGCGTCGGCGACGAAGCGGTGCGAGCGGTCATCAACTCGCCACAGTTCTACGGCGGCACGACGTTGGTGGTGGCACGCATCGGCGACAACGTGGTGAGCGCGTTCTACAACGACACGGCCGGCTCGCTGAACGACGGCCACATCGTCGATCTCGTACAGAAGATCGTCTCCAACGTGAAGGCCGGCGCCTAGGCGTGTGGGTCGGATGAGGCCGGCCTGAACGGGACAGCCGACCCTGGATGATCCGAGCTAGCATGGCTGATCAGGTGTTCATCCCGGCGGAATCCCCAAAGCCCGGATGCGCAGACCATCACGCCGACCCCCCATTCGGCTGACCCGGCCATGCGCAGTCCGGCCTTGGGTAGCACGCCCTGATCATGGGGGATTGGTTGGCCGGTCTGTCGCGCCCGGACGATCCACAAGCGAGCCACCGTGGCGTGGCGCGGGTCGGGCCGCCGGATGCCCAAGGCCAGGCAGGCGGCGAACGCCCGCCTGGTCAACGTCGACCTTCGGACAGCCAACCGCGCCAACCGCAGCCAGGCGCCACTACCGCGCCACCTGTGCGGGCGGCCGCGAGCGTTTCGCCGCCCGCGTCCAGCCGACAGCCCTTCGTACCCGTGCAGTTTGCCGGGATCGCGACCGACGGTGACGCCCAGGACCAGACCGGCTTCGGCGAGCCTGGCAAGGGCGATCGCAAACGCCGCAACGCGTCGCGCCGAGGGACGACGCGGCACCGCAGCCCGCTGTGGGCGAAGCTGCTCGTCGTGCTCGGCGCCCTTGTCTTGGTTGGGGGCGTCGGCGCGATGGGCGTCGTGAAGCTCGAGCTGCACCAGATCGACCACGCGGTCACGAAGGAGAATCTGCTCGGCTCGGTCGCGGCGCCGTTCACCGGCTCGACCGTCAACGGGCCGCTCAACATTTTGCTTGTCGGTTCGGATCAACGCCCGACCGAGACGGACGGCGGGCACGCCGACACGATCATCATCGTGCACATCCCGGCCTCGCACGACCGTGCCTATTTGATCTCGATCCCGCGCGACACGGGCGTCCGCATCCCGGCGTTCAAGCCGAGCAACTTTCCCGGTGACTCTAACAAGATCAACGCGGCGTTCGTTTTCGGCAGCCAAAACGGCGCGGGTGACGCCGGCGGCTTCCAGTTGCTCGCCGCGACGATCAAGCAGAACTTCGGTATCACGTTCAACGGCGGCGCGATCGTCGACTTCAACGGGTTCACCGACATCCTCAAGAAGCTTGGCGGCGTGAATATGTACGTCGACGAGACGACGTACTCGATCCACTTCGGCGTGAACATCAAGACCGGCAAGCCCGCCGTGCCCTACCACATCAACCCGAACACCGGCGTGCCCTACTGCCAGCCGGGCTACACGTTCGACAAGAATCCGCTGCAGTGTGCGCTGCCTGGGACGAGGCCGAACGTCTACAAGATCGGCAACCAGCACCTGACGCCGTCGCAGGCACTCGACTACGTACGAGCCCGCGACGGGCTGGTCGGCACCGACTACGCACGCCAGCGCCACCAGCAGCAGTTCATCAAGGCGGTCGTACAGGAAGCGTACGACCAGGGCCTCAGCGACCCATTCAAGTTGCAGTCGTTCATCGGGTCGCTCGGCAAGGCGCTCGTGATCGACAGCCGCATTTCCGTCACCGACTGGATCTTCACGCTCAAGGGCATCACCCCGAGCGCGCTCGTCGCCATCAAGACGAACGACGGTCAGACGGTCGACTACGACGGATCGGCGGGATCGATCGCCGGTTCCGTACAAAGCCTCAACGCCGACAGCAAGAAACTGCTTGCCGCCGTGGTGGCCGACAAGACCGCGACCGACGACAACATCGGACTCTTCCTGCAGACGCATCAGGACTGGGCCGCGAACTGAGCGCCTAGCGTCCGGGCGCTGCTCTGCGCCGCTACGGACGAGCGCGGATCGCTGGTCCAGTCGTGCCGGCGCCACGCATACGCAGCGTCCCGATATCCGCGCGCCGACCGGCTTCGTACCCATGGCGCGCCCCGCTGCCGGCAAGCCGCCGTGGACCCGCGGTCCGCACTCGCGGGTAGGTGTCGGCGAGCCGCCGGGAGACCTCGGCTCCTCGGTCGGCGAGCACCAGCGCGACCGACCGACCGCGGACGTCCCGCTCCGCCGTCGCCGCCGCGCGGTCCTCGGCGGCACGCAAACGCGCGACGATCGCGGAGGTGTAGCCAGCGAACCACGATCGCCGATATGCCGCGACGTTCTCCCAGCCCGGCACGACCTGCGCACCGAGCGCGAACCCGGCTTGAACGAGCAGCGAGGTGAACAAGAGCTCGACGCGGCGCAGATCACTGTCGTGGCCGAATAGGTGAACCGCGAACGTCTTGTGTTGACCGGTCCACCCTTGGCGTCGGACACACTGGCAACGCAGCGCCGCCGCGACGCCGGCGAGCAGACCGCACTTGTCCAGTGCGTAGGGCGCGAGCACTTCAACCACGAGATCGCCGACCGGATCGACGGTCGGATCCGCCGCGGCAAGCAGCGCACTGTCGACGCCGTATTTTGCGATCAGCTCGGCGGCCTTCGCGGTGAACGCCTCGGCCTCGGCCGGCGTGCACGCCGGGTCCTCGGCCTTCGCGAGCAGTTTGCGGACCTTGTCGAGGATCGCATCGGACATGCTGTAGACCTATCACGCCAGCCCGACAGCAACAGCGCCACCGGCTCCGCGATGGACCGGCGAGTCGGCGAGGCTGTGCGGATCTAGGTGTGGAGCGCGTTACGACCGCCCGTTAAGCAGGCGAGCAATGTTCGGGACCTCCGTAACATGTGGCCGGTGGGATGGGCGGCACTCGAGCGATGGGGTGACGACGCGGCGCGCATCGAACGGCTCGCTGGCGGAGTCGCCAACGACGTGTGGAGCGTGCGCGTCGACGGGCGCATCGCGGTCGGTCGTCTCGGCGTCCGGAGCGACGCTGATCTCGCGTGGGAGACCACACTCCTCCAATATCTCGACCGCGAAGGTCTGACCGTGCCGGTGCCGATCCCGACGACGGACGGCCGGCTGTTCGCCGACGGTCTCGTGGTGATGACCTACGTGGCGGGCGGCCCGCCCGAGTCGAAGGCCGACTGGCGTCGCGTGGCCGATACCCTTCGCCAGCTGCATAAGTTGACGCAGGGCTGGCCGCAGCGCCCAGGCTGGCGTTCGTCGACCGACCTCCTGCACGCCGAGACGGGGACGAAGATCGATCTCGGCGCGATGCCGCCGGAGGGTGTTGCTCGATGCCGGGCAGCGTGGGCTCGGCTCACCGGACGTCAGACATGCGTCGTCCACGGCGACTCCAACAACCTTGGCAATGTACGCATGACCGCGAATCGAGTCGCCCTGATCGACTGGGACGAGTCGCACGTCGACGTCCCCGACCTCGATCTCGTCCTGCCCGACAACGCCGCCGGCCTCGACGACACCGCGTTTGACGTCGCCGCGCAAGCGTGGTCCGCATGGGGTGCCGCCGTTTGTTGGGACGACGAGTTCGCGGTCAAGCGGCTCGCCGAAGTTCGAGCGATCTGAGCAGCCGTAGCGATTCGAGAACCCGTTCGCCGTCGGCGGCGCCGCGCAGCGGCCTCAGCGGCGTCGCTCGATCGGCTCCCTAGCCGGCCGTGCCCGCAGCGGCGTCAGCGGCGCCGCAGGAGCGTCCGGTGGCGCCGCAGCAGCGTCAGCGGTCCCGCCGGCGAAGCGTCTCGACCGTCGATCCGGCCAGTGTCGCCATGCAGGATGCCAGCTCTCCGTCGGCATCCGCGGCACGCATCAGCGCCTCGGCGGTCGGCCGGTCACCGTTGACGTACGCGCTGACGAACCGCGCCACCCATCGCGCGTCGTAGCTGGCGTTGTCGATGCCGGGAAAGTCGAGAGCCGCGCCACCGGGGTAGCCCTCGTCGCCCACCAAGGTCGCCGCGAGGCACAGTGCGACGTGGAACGCGCCGGCCGGGCCGGACCGATCGACGACCGCGTCCACCCCGCCCACCACCGCGGCACGCTCGCCGCCGAGCGCGGTGCCGAGGATCATCTGGGCGTCGTCGTACGCGTCGTGATACGCGTCCCGGCGGCTGGTCACCACGTCACCGTATGCGAGCAGGTCAAGTTATCGCTGCGTATCCGGCCTATCGACACGCTGTCACGTCGCGGGTCGCTGGCCGTGTGGGCTACTTTAGGCGTCGCCGTTGTCGGGCGCCGGTTTGCGGAGGAGACACGTCAGCCGCGCCGTGCAGACGCGGTCGCCGCCTTCGTCGGAGATGACCACCTCGTACGTCGCCACGGTCGCGCCGAGCTTGGCCGGCGTCGCGACGCCGGTCACCGAACCGGACCGCACGCCCTTGTGGTGCGTCGCGTTGATGTCCACGCCGACCGTGATGCCGCCGTGTAGCCGCATCGCATGCAGCGCCGCGCCAATCGAGCCCAGCGTCTCGGCTAGCACACAAGACGCGCCGCCGTGCAACAGGCCGTACGGCTGGGTATTGCCGGCCACCGGCATCACTCCGACGACCCGCTCCGGCGACGCCTCGAGGATCTGGATGCCCATCCGGTCAGGCAACGTACCCTCGACCGAGATCGTGGCGGCGAGCTCAGCGAGCGGGTCAGAAGTGCTC
>DASTMZ010000165.1:0-26631 GCA_035713725.1 Micromonosporaceae bacterium | reverse complement strand
CGGGCGGTCTGGTCGCCGCCCGGGACGCGGACTACGCGGCGTTCACCTGGTTTCCGCTCCTCCCTGAGCTGGATGACTGGCTCGCGCTCTATCGGCGTGTGGCACGCGCAAACGGCGGCGAGCCGGACGCTGCCCGCCGGTTGATGTCTTGGGCACGTGCGGCCGGGTTCACCGATGTCACAGCGTCGGCGTCGACATGGCTCTACGCCACTGAAGAGGACCGCGAGGAGTGGGGCGACATGTGGGCCGAGCGCGTGCTGCACTCCGACTTCGCTCGACAAGCTGTCACGCGCGGCGAGGCAACCGAAGATGACCTTGCTCGAATGAGCGCGGCGTGGCGGCGGTGGGCGGCCGAAGAGGACGGTTGGCTGGCCATCCTGCACGGTGAGATCGTCTGCCGTCGTTGACGAGTCGACGACTGACCACGACGCATCCGTTCGCCGGGCGTTCCGGCAGAGCGTGATCGCGGCGACCAGTGCCCCGGGTCGGTTAACCGCGAACGCGGGCGGTCGCTTCGGCGGCGCGCAGCTTGGCAAACTCCCACGCGCCCAGCGCACGTTCCATCTCGCGCATCCGGTGGTTGCGCGCCCAGATCGTCGCGACCACGCCGCCGATCGCGGTGCCAAGTCCCGCGCCGGCCCAGACGCTCATCGAATGCGGTTGGCTGCTTTGCGCGTGGCTCGCCGTACGCCGGCGATCGGCGGTCGCCAAGCGGCGATCGGCGTCTGCGCGACGTTCGTCGGCGAGCGCCCGTCGGGCCTCGGCGGCCGCTTGCCGCGCTTCCGCGGCGGCCTCGCGCTGTTCGGCACGAGCCTGACGTCGTTCGACGAGCATCTCGCGCTGTCGGGCGAGCCGACTCTGACCGCGTCCCAGCGCGTCCTGCGCCTGCGCGACGGCACGATGACCACGATCCTTGGCGTCCGCGACGCTGTGCCGGACGGCATCCGAGGTGCGCGCCTTCACGTCGGTCTTCATGGCCAGCGCCTCGACGGTCTCGCTGAGCTGCGCGCGGGTCTCGGCGATCTCGGCGCGGAGCGCAGCCGCGTCGGTCGGTGGTGCGCTGTTCAGTCGGTCCGTCACGGCCGTGACGCGGGCGCTGTCGATCGACGTCGCACTGTCGGCTCGGTCAATCTCGGCCGCGTTTTCGGCTCGGTCGGTCGGGGCAGCGCTGCCTGTTCGGTCGGTCACGCTCATCAGGCCCTCCCGTCCTTCACCGCCTGGCTCATCGTCGCCACGTCCGTCTTCACGCTGTCGATCGTTTCGTCCGGCATAGGTTTGCCGGCTCGTTTCACCTCGCTCCGACCGACGAGCGCGAGGAGTCCCGCGATCAGGAACAGCCCGCCGCCAACGATCAACGCGGACGCCCAGGCGGGCAACACGAGCGCGAGAAGCAATGCCAGTCCCGCGATGAGCGCACCGACGCCATAGACGACAACCACACCGGCACCGCCGAACAGGCCCGCGCCGACGCCCATCCGTTTCGCCTTGGTGGTCATCTCGAGCCGGGCGAGCGCCAACTCGTCCCGTACCAACAACTGGACTTGCTCACTGGCAAGCCGTACGAGATCGGCCGTGGACGCCGACCGGTCGCCGTTGCGCGCAAATCCGGTTGTCGCGATTGCGGTGCCGCCCGATTCTGATCTCGCCGGCGCGGATCCGTTGCCGCTCGGCGTGATCGCGGTCGATTCGAACGCTTGCTCGGTTTCGGTCACGCGAACTCACCTCCGGCCAGCCATGTACGGCGTTGGCTACCGACATGTGCCCATTCGCCCGCACCCCAACACTGTCACGATCTCGGCGCGTACATCGGCGAATGCGTCATCTCGATGCGGCTGGTACGCCGCCGATGCGACGCACTGCTCTCGTGGTCTACCGGTCGCCGGAGATCGGCTGGATGCCAGAGATTCGCCGGACGACCCGGATCTCCGACGGCGTCGCATTCTTGTGATCGGAACCCGGTCCGCGCGAGATACCGATCGAGAGCGGCGGGCGCGACGGCGTTGGCGATCAGCGTCGCGACGGTCCAGCCGCCGACCCAGCGCTCGCGGCGCCGAGGATGATCGGCCGCGTACGCGATTGCACGCGCCGCCGTCTCGGTGGACAGCCGGGGAAGCGCCACTTGGGCACGGCGCGGCAGACGCGAGACCACCCAGTCGAGTTGCGGTGTGTTGCGGGCGGGCAGCGCCACCATCGTTGCGTTGACGCGGCTGCCGTAATGCAGCAACTCACAGCGAACCGATTCATGGAATCCCTGCACGGCGTGACTTGCCGCGCTGTACGCGCTCTCCAGCGGGATGCCTCGGTAGGCCAGGACCGAACCAACCTGGACGATCGAGCCGCGGTCGCGCCGAAGCATGCGCCGCAGTGCCGCGCGCGTTCCGTTGACGCACCCCAGGTAGGTCACGTCCGTGACACGGCGGAATTCGTCCGCACCCATCTCCATAAACGGGGCGAACACCGACGTCGCAGCGGCGTTGATCCAGACATCGATCGGCCCCAACTCACGCTCCACGATGTCCGCGGCCGACTCCACCGCGACGGGTTCGGCCACATCCAGCGGGATGGACAGTGCTTCGCCGCCGACCTTCTCCACTTCGGCGGCGGCGCCGACGAGTCCGGCCTCGCCGCGCGCCAACAAGGCAACCCGGTCGCCGCGCCGGGCGAACAAGCCCGCCACCGCCCGCCCGACTCCGCCGGTCGCGCCGGTCACCACCACGACGCGTGGGTTGGGCGTGGTGCCCCGCGGGCTAGCGAGCGCGGTGCGCCGCACCGTCTCCGTACCGTCCACAACTGCGTTTCCTACTCCGACGGCCCGGTGCGCACGCCCCGATCGGCGGTATTGGTCATGTCGGAACCGCCCAGAGCGGCACACTCATGAGCAGACGACTCCCGACAACCGAACGGCAGACGCGCGATGCGACAACCGCACACCGAGATCCGGCGCGGGCCGCCACGTATCCCACTGCGGCATGGCGAGGGAGACCGCTCCCGGCTCGGCGTCGTCGGCGGACTCGCGGCGCTCTCGCCGGATGCGCTGTCCTCGGTCGCGTACGGCCCCGAGGCCATCGTAGCCGCGCTGGTGGTCGCCGGGAGCGCGGCCGTAGCGCTCGCGCTGCCGGTCGTGATTGCGCTCGCCGTCCTGTTGTTGGTGCTCGTCATCTCCTACTGCCAGGTGATCGCCGCCTTCCCGGACGGCGGTGGCGCCTACGCGGTCGCGAAGGCGACGCTCGGCGGGCCGGTCGCCATGGTGGCCGCGGCCAGTCTGGTGGTCGACTACGTGCTGACGGCCGCAGTCGGCCTCGCCGCCGGCGCCGAGGCGCTCGCCTCCGCCTTTCCAGCGCTTCAGCAACATCTGCTGCCTGCGTGTCTGGCCGGCCTGTTCGTGTTGACCGCGCTGAACCTCTGGGGGATCGCGGAAAGCGCGCGGGTGTTGATGGTGCCGATCATGTTGTTCATCGTGGTGATCTTCGCGATCATCATCGGCGGGCTCGTCGTCCACCACGCGTCCACCGGTCCACCGGTGCCGGCGCGACCCGGCGCGGACAGCGGCTTCATCCTGGTGCTGAAGGCATTCGCGGCAGGGTGTGTCGCGCTGACCGGTGTCGAGGCGATCGCCAACGGCGTTCCGGCGTTTCGTGATCCGCGGGCGCGGCGGGCACAGCACACCGAGATCACACTCGGCGTCATTCTCGTCACGATGCTGCTGGGCATTGCTGTGGTGGTCCGTCTCGACCATCTCGTGCCCGTGCCGGGACTCACGCTGCTGGCCCAGATCGCCGCGAGCGCGTACGGCCACGGCGTGCTCTACAAGGTGATGATGATGATCGTCACGTTGGTGCTGGCGCTCGCCGCGAACACCAGCTTCGGCGGCCTACCGGTGCTGCTAAGCCTGGTGGCCAAGGACTCTCGCGCGCCGCACCTGTTCGCGCTGCGCGCCGAGCGGCCGGTCTATCGGGTCGGTGTCACGGCGCTCGCGATCGCGGCCGGGCTGCTCCTGATCGTGAGCGACGGGCGCAGCGCTAAGTTGCTGCCGCTCTATGCGATCGGCGTCTTCGTCGGCTTCACCATTAGCCAGACCGGCATGGTGCGTCGGCTTCGGCCCGATCGGCGGTGGGTGCCGCTGGTCACCTGCGCGATCGGAGCGGTGCTGACGTTCGTGACGACGTTCGTTCTGCTGATCACGAAGTTCGTCGAGGGCGCTTGGATCGTGCTCATCGCAATCCCCGTCTTCGTCCTGCTCTTCGCCGGCACCGAGCGCTACTACCGGCGCCTCGCGCACGACATCGCGTTGGACGACATGCCGCGCAAGCCCACACCCGTGGACGCGGTCGTCATCGTCCCGGTTGCCGACGTCAGCCGGGTGACACGGCACGCGCTCGATATGGCGCTCGGGCTCGGCCGGCCGGTGACCGCGGTCAGCGTCAAGGACGACGACGGCGCGACGCGGTTCCGCGATCGGTGGACCGCGTGGGCGCCGGACGTACCGCTCGACATCATCAACGACCCGTACGGCCGGATCATCGACAACGTCGTCGAATACGCATGCGAGGCGCGGTCACGCTACGGCCGGGTCATCGTTGTGGTGCCACGCATCCGTACCCGCCACCGCTGGCAGCAGATCATGCACAACCAGCGCACCCTTCCGCTGGCCGGACGACTCCTGGCGCACTACGGGATCAGCGTCTGCGCCGTCGAGTACGACGTTGCCGACCGCCGCGTGTGACCGGGTCGCCCGGGCGCCGCGTGACCGGCCGACCCGGCGGCCCAGGCGGCTCAGGAGCCGCTCAAGTACTCGCCGCCGTACTGGGGCGCGGTCTGATACGCGGCGATCGGTCGCGCGCGACCGACGTGCGGTGCGTCGAGGGGTACGTCAACCGGCGCCAGTCGCACCGCGGTGCCGTACGCGCAGATCTCCGTCCACGTCGACGACAGGATCCGGTTGTCGAACTTCATTCCGGTGACCGCGTCCGCTCCGACGTACTCCGCCTCCTCGGCCAGGTGCGCCAAGGCCTCCTTGCGCCACCGCATCATGGAGACCACGATCTCCGTCGCCGGGCGGCCGTCAACCCGCTTGATGCCCTCGCTGAATGGGTTGAGGGTCCGGACACTGACGCCCATCACCTCGCCGAGCACCTCTTCGATGACGCGACCGGCAATCTCCTCGGTCGTGACGATCAACACGGCGCACTCTCCCGACGCCGACCCATCTGGTCGACTAGTCGGAGCATAACCGCAGGTTGAAGTCGTGTTCAGGGAACCTGTTCCGGGTCAACGAATCCGTGCGGCATCGACAAGGTCGACGAGCTGTCGGCGTTCGACCGCAGCGCGCAACGGCATGAACTCCTCGGCTTCCTCGCGGTGCAAGTGCCGCGCCAGCATGCTCCGAAAGAACGCGAACGCGTCTGGAAAGCGAGCGCTCCTCACGTCCATCGCGCCGAGCCGGCCGAGCAACTCCTTGACGCGATCCTCCTCAATCGCGCTGGCACGCGCGATTGCATCGCCGTCGACGACCGAGCGGATCGTCAACGGATGGACGACGTCTGCCTCGACGGCGTCGTGCTGGTCGACCAGCCTGACGAGCGATCGCAGCGCCGTTGCCCGGGTTTCGCCGGTGTTCGCCTCCACTTGGTCGAGCGCGCACACGATCCGATCGTGCTGCATCAGCAGCACGTCGACCACGTCCGAGTGGTGGTTCATCGCCATCGTGCTCGCCTCCTTCCGACCCGTCGGGCCGCGCGGCGTCCGCGTCGCGCCGAGGTGGCGGCTCACCGCATCGCTTGTACGGACCGGAGTTCGTCAGCCAGCAGCTGGAGTCGCTCCTGCGACACCGTGGCGCGCAGTCGCGGAAACTCCAGCGTCTCCTCTCGCTCGGCATGGGCGAGCACTGCGTCGCGGAAGGCGTCGAACTTCGCGTCAAAGTCCGGATGTCCAACGCCGAGCGCTTGCAACTCGTCGATCGCCGCGTCGGCGTGCTCCTCCTCGGTCATCCGATCGCGGGCGATATCGGGTGCCTTGGCGAGATCCCGTACCGCCGGGTGCACCACGCGCAATTCACCGTTCTCGTGCGCGGCAAGGAGCTTCTGCAACCGCGCGAACGCGGCCACTTTTGACTCGCCCTCTAAGCCGTCCACCTCGGCGAGCGCGCGTTTGACCTCGTGATGCTGGTGCACCAACAGGTCGATCACGTCGGCGTTGTCGGGCAAGGTCACCGGCGTTCTCCCATCATTCAGCTACGGCCGCGTCGTCCGCCCGGTCCGCTCGCGCGCTCCTTTCGGCATACCCGCAGACGGTTCCCGCTAACCGCGTCCACCTGCAAATATGCCCGCCACCGAACCGTGGGGCGGCGGCATCATCGCGAGGCGCTCGACGCCGCTCGCGCCAAACACTCACGGTGGCCGGAGCGCGCGGCTCCGGCCACCGGCGAGTTGGGTCGTCAGGTCGCCATGCGGGCGCGCTCGGCCGCGGCGCGCAGCGCCGCCTCATCCTCCGAGGACAGCGATGTCTGCAGCACCTCGCCGCCGTACTGACCATGCATCTCGTGCAGCACCTTGTCGACGGTCGCGCTACGTACCAGGAGCACGAGCGCCGCGGCGCCCGGCTGAAGGCGTTCGCCGAGCCCCTTCATGAAGTTGTCGTCGACGCCGGTGTCGACAGCCTTTCCGGCCAGCGCACCGGTGCCGGCACCGATCGCCATGCCGAGCAGCGGCGCGAAGAAGAGCAGACCGATCAGGCCGCCCCAGAGCGCGCCGCCCGCGGCACCGCGGCCCGCTGTGCTGCCGGTCGTCTGGTGCAGCTTGACCCGGCCGTCGCCCTGTCGCTCGACGATGACCGCGTCGTCGAGCTCGATGATCATCTGAGACTGCAGCTCGGTCAAGCGCGTGAGCGCTTCGTTCGCTGCCATCGTGTTCGGATAGCCGACCGCGATGAGTCCGTTCATGTCCGTACCCCCCGAATGTTGACGTTGCCCGCGTGCGTGGTCGGCGCGGTGCGTTTCACTCCCGCGCCAAGGCGGCGAACGCCACCTTTTCCATATCGATGTACTGGTCCGCGCCAACGCCGATCTCGACGTACGCGATGGTGCCGCCACGGAACGCGGACGGCGTCGGATATTGGTCCGTGACCGGATCGCTCGAGTCCCGCCCGACACAGAGCCCGTCGCCGCACAGGTTGAACGAACCGACCTGCGCCCGCATCGGACCCTCGGCGACCACCGCGTTATCGATGAACAGCCGCGCTTTGCCGACCGACTCCCGGTGCTCGCCCATCGACTCCTTGGTGAACTCCATCCCGAGCACATGGTTGCCGGGTGTGATCGGCTGCGACGAAACGAACCGCTGCTCGTCGATGCCGAGGAAGTTGTAGACGTACCAAAGCTTGCGGTCCTTCAGGAACAGCGCGTGTCCGCCATGGCGCGACCCGGACGCCAGCAACACGCCGGTCGCGTCCGCGTCGTCGAGGTCGACGCTGGCGAGCACGCGGTAGGAGCGACCGCGGATGTTCGCTGCGATCGTCTCCGGCACCTCGGCCGCGTCCGCGTAGTAACGGTAGGTGTCCTGGGGCGGCAACGGTTGCGGACGCGGGTCGTTCAGGATCTCGATCGGGAACCGGTCATCCAGCGGCAGCACGTCGTAGCGGCCGGCCTCCTCGAACCAGGTCTGTACGAGTTGGCGGAGCTTGAGCGGTTCCTCACGCGCGAGGTTGTGCGCCTCGGACCGATCCGTGTCGACGTGGAACAGCTCCCACTCGTCGTCGTCGAAGTGGCCGAGACCGGATGTCGGCCCGTGAACGGTGACCGCCTTCCAGCCGTTTTGCCAGATGCCGCGCGTACCTAGCATCGCGTAATACTGCCGCTCCTTGTGCGTCGGTGCGTTCGCATCGTCGAACGAGTAGCGCATCGACACGCCCGGCAGCGGCACCTGGTCGTAGCCGTTCAGAGTGGCCGGGAACTCGAGACCGCAGCAGTCCAGGATGGTCGGCACGATGTCGGTCGCGTGGTGGTACTGGTGGCGCACTTCGCCGGTGGCCTTGATGCCGGCCGGCCAGTGGATGACGAGCGGGTCGGCCGTGCCGCCCGCGTACGAGTAGCGCTTGAACATCTTGAACGGAGTCGAGAACGCGACCGCCCATCCGGTCGGATAATGGTTGTACGTCTCCGGAGAGCCGAGCGCGTCCAGATGCGCGAGATTGTCCGCGAGGTCGTCCGGATAGCCGTTGAAGAACTTGTTCTCGTTCACGGATCCGTTCGGTGAACCTTCGCCGGAGGCACCATTGTCCGCGCAATACAGGATCAGCGTGTTGTGGAGTTGGCCGGTCTGTTCGAGGAAGTCGACGATGCGACCGACCTGATGGTCGGTATATTCGGAGAAGCCGGCGTAGACCTCGGCCATCCGAGCGAACAGCCGCTTCTCGTCGTCGGACAGCTCCGACCATGGCCGCATTTCGTCGTTGGCGTCGTAGGTGCCCGATGGCATCGGGTTGATGCCGGTCAGTTCGGTGCCGTCCGGAACGATGCCCTGCGCCGCCATTCGCGGCAGGACCCACTCGCGGTACGCCTCGTACCCGTCGTCGAACTGTCCCTTGTATTTGTCCGCCCACTCCTTCGCGACGTGGTGCGGCGCGTGGTTCGCGCCGGGACAGAACCACATCAGCCACGGCCGGTGCGGTGCCGACTGCTGGGTGTCGCGCAGCATCTGCAGCGCGTGGTCGGCGAGGTCCTGCGACAGGTGGTAGCCGTCTTCCGGCATCGCCGGCTGGTCGACGAAGTGGCTGTCTTCCACCAGAGTCGGGTACCACTGGTTCGTTTCGCCGCCGATGAAACCGTAGAAGCGGTCAAAGCCCATCTGCAGCGGCCAACTGCGGCGCGTCGCACCGGAGTTCGCCTCCTCGACCGGCACGTTGTGGTTCTTGCCGACCCAGTATGTGTTGTACCCGTTCTGCCGCATGACCTCGGCCATGGTGCCGCAGGACGGCGGGATGTGGCCGCTTGATCCCGGGTAGCCGATCGACGCCTCGGTGATGCACGCCATCGCGTTCTGGTGGTGGTTGCGACCGGTCAGGAAGATCGACCGGGTCGGCGAGCAGAGCGCGGTCGTATGCCACTGGGAGTAGCGCAATCCGTTGTCCGACAACCGTTGCAGCGTCGGCATCTGGATGCCACCACCGAACGGCGACCATGCCGCGAGACCGGTGTCGTCGTAGAGCACGACCAACACGTTCGGCGCGCCGTCGGGCGCCTTCGGCGGCAGGAACGGTTCCCAGTCGGGCGTCGAGTCTCGGACGTCGACGTTGATGACTCCCTTGAAGGGCTTGCTCGCCGGCATGTCGCCTCCTCGCGCGGACGGCACCGTGGCAGCGCCGGATCCGGTGCCGCCGCCGTTGTCGGCTCAGGTTAAGACGCGAGGCTGGCGATTAGTGAGGAACGTGAGTTTATCTCCGCTATGGCCGCCTACGGCCGTATAATGCAACGGATCCCCAGGTGGGAGGTTGACGTGTCGACCGCCTCGCCTTGCCGGGCCGCCGGTCGGTAACGCAGACAGTAGTTCGGCGCGCAGAGATGCGATCCGCCCTTGATCACCCGCCGCGGGATGCTCTCGGTGGTCGCCGGCTCGTCAACGCGAGGATTCGCGGGTACGCAGCACGGACCGCCGCCACCGTCGGTGGGTGTCGCGGCGCCGTGGTCGGCGTGGCTCGCGTGGTTGGCGTGGCCCGCGTGGTTGGCGTGGTTCGGCGTGAAGTAGTCCGACGTCCACTCCCACACGTTGCCGACCACGTCGACGAGGCCGTACCCGTTGGGCGGGAACGAGCCGACCGGTGAGGTTCCCTCGAACTTGTCCAGCAACAGGTTCTGCCACGGGAACTCGCCCTGCCACGTGTTGGCCATCGCACGGCCGCCGGGCACTTCGTCGTCGCCCCACGGAAACGTCGCACCGTCGAGCCCACCGCGCGCCGCGCGCTCCCACTCCGTTTCGGTCGGCAGAACCTTTCCCGCCCAACGCGCGTACGCGGATGCGTCGGCGTACGAGACGTGGGTGACCGGGTGGCGCTGCCGACCGTCGACGGTGCTGCCGGGACCCTCCGGATGTCGCCAGTCCGCACCGGGTACCCATGCCCACCAGTTTCGGAAATCGTTCAGCGGCACCGGCCCGTGGGTGCGCCGGAACACCAGTGAACCGGGTACCAACAGATCTGGGTCGGCATCGGGGTAGTCCGCGGCCTCCGGCGCGCGCTCCGCGTCGGTCACGTGGCCAGTGTTCTTCACGAATCGGCGGAACTCCGCAACCGTCACCGGATGGACGTCCATCCAGAAGCCATCGACCGTCGCAGTGTGCACCGGACGTTCCTCGGGGTAGAAGTCCGCCGAGCCCATTCGAAACGTACCGCCCGGCACCCAGACCATGCCCTTGTCTGGTGGGCGATCCGGCGCGACGGGCAGTGACTCGACGATGCGCACAGATCCGTTGTAGCCGATCAGATGGCGAGATGTCCGGAAAGCACAAGAACGGGCGTTCACCGGGCGCACCATGCGATCAGAGCCGGGCGACTCGCGCGGCACGCAGGGGAGGCTCGCGATGCGGCTGGGCGGTCGGCTCTTTCCGACCCTGCACGGCTATCGCCGAACCCTCGCCCGGTCAGACATCCTCGGCGGCATCGGCGCGGGTGCCGTGGTCGTACCGCAGGCCATGGCGTACGCCACGATCGCCGGCATGCCCGTACAGATCGGGCTCTACACGTGCATGCTGCCGGTCGTCGTCTACGCGGCGCTCGGCGGATCGCGGACGATGTCGGTCACCACCACCTCAACGATCGCGACACTGAGCGCCTCGACATTAGTAGGCGCGGGCATCGCTGCCGGTTCGGTCGCCGATCTCGTCACGCTCACGTTGCTCGTCGGAGTGATCCTCGTGATCGCCCGCATCGCGCGCTTCGGCTCGTTGGTAGAAAACATTTCCGGCGCGGTCCTCACCGGAGTCAAGACCGGCGTCGGGCTGACCGTCGCGGCGCAACAGTTGCCGAAGCTGCTTGGCGTGCCGCCACACGCGGGCACGACCGGATTCTTTCGTGAGGTCTGGTCGGCGTTGTCGCAACTCGGCCACGCGAACGTCGCGACCGTTGTGCTATCCGTCGCGACGATCGTGGCTCTGGTGTTGCTGGCGCGCTTTGCACCGCGGATACCCGGTCCGCTCGTCGCGGTCGTCGCCGCGCTCGCGCTCGTACCGCTGCTGAACCTCGAGCAGCACGGCGTGGCACTTATCGCTCCGATCCCCCGGGGCCTACCGGTGCCGGCCCAGCCGCCGATGCATCACGTGTTCGCACTTCTACCCGGCGCGTTTGCGATCGCGCTGATGGCATTCCTGGAGAGCGTGGCGATCGCACGCAGCATTCGACAGCGTGACGAGCCGTCGCCGAACAATGATCGCGAGATGGTCGCTATCGGCATGGCGTCGGTCGTCGGTTCGTTCTTCCATGCGTTGCCGGCGGCCGGCGGCTTTTCGCAATCGGCGGTGAATCAGCGGTCCGGCGCACGCACCCAGGCGGCGGCGCTCGTCACCGCGGCGCTCGCGGTGGTTGTCGCGCTCTTCCTCGCGCCGGTGCTGAGCAAGCTGCCGCAGGCCACCCTCGGCGCCATGGTGTTCGTCGCGGTGATGGGCCTCGTACGGCCCGCCGAGTTGCGCCGTCTCTTGCGCATCTCGCCGCGTGAGTTCGCCCTCGCAGCGATCACCGGACTCGTCGGTCTCACCACGAACCTGCTCGTTGCCGTGGCGGTCGGCGTGGTGGGCACGCTGTTCCTTGTGCTGCGCGAGCTGAATCACGTTGATGTCACTGAGCTTCGGCGGGCATCCGACACCGGACGCATCCGGGTCGCCCGTCCTGGCGATCCGCCCGTCCCGGGCGCGCTCCTGCTGCGGCTCGGTGGACCGCTCTACACCGCGAACGTACGGGTTGCCGAGCAAGCCGTGGTACGCGAGGCGGACAGGCGTCAGCAGACCACACCATCGGATGGCACGACGCCGGAGCGGCTGGACGTCGTCGTGCTCGACATGACGGTGCAAGGTGTGCTGTCGTCCACTGTGCTGGACGGGATCCGCGACCTCGATCGCGAACTCGCCGACCGATGCGTGACACTCTGGATCGCCTCGCTGCCGGCGCGCGCGACCGCGACGGCGCAACGTACGCATTGGTGGCCAGGGTGGGAGCGCCGCGGGCGCGTGTACGACACCGTCGAGGACGCGCTCGACGCGCTGCCTATCGCGGCATAACCCGTCGGCGACGTCAGGTGCTCCGCGCCGGAGCGCCGCCGTCACCCGAGTCATCTGAGTCACCCGAGGCGCCTTCGTCACCCGCGTCGCTCGCGTCGACGGCCGCGTCCACGGCGGCCGCCACGCTCGGATACCGCCGCAATGCCTCGCCAGGTCCGGCCCGCCGCAACACGTCTCGGACCTGACCAACATCGCGAGCCAGGATGAGCTCGACGCCGTTGCCGCGCAACGTGTTGGCGAGTTGGCCGAACATCTCGGCGGCCGTGACATCAATGAACGGCATCGTTTCGCCGTCGAGCACGACCGCGCGTACGCCCGACTTCGCCGCCGCGACGCGCACCGCGGCGCGCACGTGGTCGGCATTCGCAAAGAACAGCCCGCTCTCGACGCGCAACACCACGACACCGGGCGTCGTCGCCGCGTCGGGGTGTCGGGCCCGATCCACCCACGTCGGCCCGATCCGACCCAGTGTCGCGACGTTCGGTCGTGCCGACCGATAGAGGAGCAACAACAGCGACACGCCGATGCCGATCACGAGGCCGGGCAACGTATCGAAGATGAGAACGCCTAACAGCGCGGCGATCGCGGCAGCGAAGTCGGCGCGCGCCGCGTGGCCGTAGATGGTGCCCAACTGTCGGGTGAACACACCGTAGAGGCGCCGCAGCGCGGCAATGTCGACGAGTTCGATGACCGCGGCAATCACCACCGCCGCGAGCGTCGCTTCGGGCAGCTTCTCGAACAACCCGGTCAGGAACAACAACGTCACGATGGTGAGCGCCGCGACGACGAGGCCGGACACTTGCGACTTCGCGCCGGCGCCTCCGTTGACCGCGGTCTTCGACAGGCTGCCGTTGACCACCATGCCGGAGGCCAGCCCGGCGCCGAGGTTCGCGCCGCCGAGTCCGGATAGTTCACGGTTCGCGTTGACCTCGTACCCGTGCTTGATCGCGTACGTCTTCGCGGCGCCCAGGCCTTCCGCGAAACCGACCAGCAGCACGCCGATCGCCGGACCGGCCACGTGCAGGTACGTCGACGCGCCCGGTACGTGTGGCAGGCCTAGCCGCGGCAACCCGGAGTCGATGTGCCCGACGATCTTCACGCCGTGATCGTCGAGGTGGAACACGGACACGGCAAGGATCGCCAGCAGGACCGCGACAAGCGAGCCGGGGATGAGCGGGAGCCACCGCTTCAGGCCGAGCACGATGGCGAGGCTTGCGAGTCCGACCACGAGCGTCGCGACACTTGTCTTGTCCAATTCGCCGATCACATGCCACAGCTGCTGGAAGAAGTCCCCGCTGCCCTTGCCGACACCGAACAGCTTGGGCACCTGGCCGATGATGATGGTCAACGCGAGCCCGACGATGAAGCCCTTCAACACCGGCTCGGAGATGAAGTTCGCCAAGAACCCGAGGCGCAGCAGGCCCGCGATGATGCCGGCGACGCCGGTCATGATGGCGACCGCCGTCGTGATGGCGGTGAACTGCGCGGTGCCCGCGTGGGCGTAGACCGCGACGATGCCCGCCGACAACGCCGCGGTGGCCGACATCGGCCCCACGATCAGGTGCCGGGAACTACCGACCAGCGCGTAGACGATCAGCGCCGGCGCGGCGGCGTAGAGACCGACCACGGGCGGTACGCCGGCGATGGTGGCGTACGCCAGCGATTCGGGCACGAGCACCGCCCACACGGTGAGCCCGGCGACGACGTCGCCGCGCAGCCACGATCGCTGGTAATGGCGCCACCACGCCGACGTCGACCCGTGCCCGACCGCCGACATCCGACGCTACGACTCCATGCGCGAATGGGACCCCGAGCGTGAGTCGGCGTACCCGCCCGAGTCCGCATCCATGCGCGGCGCGGTGGCCAGCGCCCAGATCACGAACACGTCGAGCCCGATCAGCACGAAGGCCCAGAACGGGTAGTACGGAATGAAGAAGAAGTTCGCGAAGATGGACAGCACCGCGAAGAAGATGCCGAGCGCTCGCGCCCACGTTGCACCGGTGAACAGGACGAAGCCGGTCAGGATCAACAGTCCACCAAGGATGATGTGGATCCATCCCCACGACGTCACGTCGAACTTCATGACGTAGTTCGGCGTCGTGACGTAGATGTGGTTCTTGAGGACAGCCGCGATTCCCTGAATCAGCGCCAGGCTGCCACTGAGAATCATGATGCACGCGGCGAATATCACTCCGCCGGTGGCCCAAGCACTCGATGTGCTCGAGGTCCGCATGGAACTCATCTCGACCAACCCTTTCTCGTTGTCGACGCGCTCCGGAAGGATGCGCGCGGCGTACCCCGGTTGGGGCGAGGCACGGTCATGGGATGCGCTGTGGTCATAGCGCCCCTATTCCCTTTCCGATCAGCACGACGCCGATCACCAGCAACAGCACCACCATCACGGTGGCGTTGTTCGCTACCAGCCAGGTCTTCAGCCCAGTCAGCCACGCACTCGCGCGCTGCCTGTCAAGCCGATAGGCGATGACCGGTGCGGCGACCGAAATCGCGGCCACCACGGTGAACACGGCGACCGTCACGACGATCCGTCCGACCGGCAGGTTCGCCGATCCGATCGCGACGCCGGCGCCGAGGATCAGCAGCAGGTTCTTCGGGTTCGCCACGGCCAGCACGAGCCCGAGGCCGGCGGCTTTCGCCGGCGTGACCGACTCGATCGCCGTGAGCCACTTCGGCATCGGCGGCTCTGCGTCACCCTGTGGCCGATGCCGCCACTGTCGGACGGCGAGCAACACGAGCGCGGTGCCCGACACGATCTTGACCACGCCGGCGGCGGTCGAACCACCGCCCGCGGTCGACAGCCCGGCGGCGTCCGCGATGATCGTCACGACCGTCGTTCCGACGATGATGCCGACGACCCAACCGCCCAAGAAGCCGGCCGATGTGGCGCCGGCACGCGGGGCGAGCAGGACCAGGATCACCGCGACGATCGGCAGCGGGCTGATCGCCACGCCGACGGCGAGCGCGAGGACATCGCCGATCACGGCACCCATGGCGACACCCCCAGCACCCGACGGCCGCGCCGCCCGGACCCGACCATAGCCGTCATTACCGGCAGAGCAGGTCGTAACCAGGCAATCTGGTAGGTGGGTACCGGCAGGTGAGCCCGGCGCCAGACGGGCACGCGGGATCGTCAAGCAGTCCAGCAGCGCCACACCAGGCGCTTCCGGAACTGGCCCGTTACCCGATCGCTGGGTCATATGTCGATGTTGATGAGTTAACGGCGAATGCGAGGGGAATTACACAAAATTCGCCTTATGCGGTGTCACCGTCCGCCACGCTGATGGTGTGCGCGAAGAGCAGCCCGGCAACGGCGGCGAGCCGACGGCGGCACCCGAACCTCGGGAGCCGACGGAGCGTGGTTCCGCGGCGCCGCCGCCGCCGGAGCCGATCGCGTCTGCCGAGCGATCAACGGATGCTCCGACCGGCGCACCACCGCCGGGCGCCACGCCGCTGCCGGGCGCGCCACCGCCGGGCGCGCCACCGCCGGGCGCCACGCCTCCGCCACGTGCCGACCCGCCGGAGGTCGCCGAGTCGGCGCCGAACGGCGGGCGGCCGGCATGGGCGAGCATCAGTCGCTGGACGGCCGGCATCGTCGTACTCTTTCTCGCCGCCGTACTCGGCGGTGTCGCCGTCATCGCCGGTTACGTACGCGACCATGTGCTCGACACCGAGACGTACGTGCAGACCGTCACGCCGCTGATCACCGAGCCTTCGGTGCAGGACGCGCTCGCCGAACGACTCTCCACGGTGATCGTTACGCAAACCGACCTCAAGGGTCTCGCGGGCGATCTCGCGTCGGGCTTGGTAAAGCAGGGTGCGCCGCCACGCGTCCAGGATCTCGTGCCGCCGCTGATCTCTGGCATCACGACATTTCTCGACACCACGATCCGCAAGCTGCTGGCCTCACCCCAGTTCCAGACGATCTGGGAGAACATCAACCGGACCGCGCACGCCGCAGTCGTCAGCGTGCTCACCGGCCAGAACAGCAATCTCGTCAAGAGCAATGGCCGCACCATCACGATCGACCTCGGACAGTTGCTCGTTCCGATCAAGCAGCAACTCGTCAGCAACGGGCTGACCTTCGCGAGTCGGATCCCGACCGTGTCCATCCCCTACACGATCGTCACCTCCGACAAGCTGCCCAAGGTCCGCACGTACGTACGCATCCTGAACGCCGTCGCAACCTGGCTGCCCTGGGTGGCGCTCGCCATGTTCGTGGGCGGAGTCCTGACCGTGCCGAACCGCCGACGCGGCATCATCACCGGCGTCCTCATGCTCGGCGTCGTCGACATTCTGCTGCTCGCCGGTCTCGCCGTCGGCCGCAGCATCTACCTCGACCAGCTGCCCGCCACCGTGCAATCGCCGCAGGCGGCCGAGGACATCTACGACACCGTGCTGCGGTTCCTCAACGAGGCGCTGCAGTCCATCCTGCTCGCCGTGATAGTGATCCTGGCAGCCGCGCTGCTCGCCGGGCCAAGCCGGCCGGCTCGATGGATCCGCCACCAGATCGGCCGGGCACTGTCGGCGGCGGGCGAGGCACTCGGTCGGACCGGTGCCTGGGCGGGCAACGTCGGACGCGCGGTGACCACGATTCGCCGGCCGTTGGAGCTGATCCTCGGCGTGCTCGGCGTGATCATCTTCATCCTCGCCAACCGGCCGTCGCCGGGCGCGGTGCTGTGGCTGACGTTCGGCATTGTGCTCGCGATCATCGCGATCGAGATACTCGCCCGGATGGCCGGATCGGTTCGCGGCCAGCCGGCCTGACGGCGACGGACGAGCCCTGATGCGCCCCGGATACCGGCACCTGCTCGTCGGCATCGTCTTTCTATACCTGCTGATCATCCTCGCGCCGCTCGAGAAGGTCGGCGCGCCGTTGCGTGTCGCGATCGCTGGCGTGATCCTGATCTTGGCGGTACGCACCCAACGTCGCTCCGGCGCCTGGGCAATGCAGGCGCTCGCGCTCGCGACCCTGATGGTCGTCGCCACGCTAATCGCGGTCGTCTCGGGCTCGGCTACCGCGTTGACCTGCGTCGCGCAGGCGTCGACCGCGATCCTCGTACTGGCCGCGATTGGCGTGTTGGGTCGAACGATATTGGCGTCCGCGTCGATCAATGCTTCCGCGGTAAGCGGGGTGCTGTCCATCTACCTGTTGCTCGGCCTGCTCTTCTCGTCAGTGCACAGCTTCTTCGCGGCGCTGATCACGAATTACCTGGGTGGCGCGGGAACGCATCCGACGACATCCGACACGCTCTACTTCAGCCTCATCACGTTGACGACGGTCGGATACGGCGACATTGTGCCCGTCGCGAACCTCGCACGCGCCATCGCCACAATCGAGGCGTTGACCGGCCAGCTTTACCTGGTGTCGGTGGTCGCCGTGGTGATCGCTCGGTTCGAGCCGAAGTCCCGGCGCGTGGCCACGGCCGCCCAGAGCGGGCAGCGGGACGACACGCAGCCGGCACCCGGCCGCGACGACGGAGCGGAAGACAGGTCAGACCCGCAAGGCGGTGAGAACGGAACGAACGCAGATCCCGACGACCCGGCTCGCTAGCCGTTCAGCCGCCGAGGAGTTGCGCCTTCGCGGCGGCGAACTCCGCGTCCGACAGCGCGCCGGACGCGTTCAGGTCGGCAAGCTGCTTGAGCTTCGTCGCGAGATCCGCACCGCCTGCTGGCGCTTGCTGGGCAGCCATCTGCTGTTGGTCGTAGGCGGCCTGGCTCGGCGCTTCTTGATCGGCCATCATCTGCCGCCGTGCTCGACGGTCGTTGACCGCGTTCGCCGTCGCCGTCGCGGTGCCGGCCACGACAGCGGTCCGGGCGACGGCGCCGAGCAGGCCCGGTCCTCGCCGGGCGACCATGGGTCGCATCAACATGTTGCCTCCTCGCCGCGCGCCCTCCGCGGGCCGCTGTCCGATGCCGGTGCGCTATGCCGAGGCAGCCGCCTCGGCGACGACCTCCGGAATCCGTTCTCCGTAAACGACCGTGCCGTCGGCCGCCGTCACGATGTCGCGCAGCTTGTGCGCCCACATGTGCTCGAAGAGGATGACCGCGGCCGTCGAGCCGGGGTCGACGTTCTCCGCGAGCGCAGTCAGGTCGGCCTCCGAGATCAGCCCGTCGATGGTCTCCGGAATGACGTCGAGCGCCTCGTACGCGGCTTCTCCCTCGCGCTCGCTCAACTCGAATGTCGACACGTCACCGTCCCGGCTCCGCTCGATGAATGCGAGGTCGACGACTCGAATCACGCCCGCGTCGAGGAGCCGCTTGAGTTCCGGCGCCAGCTGCTCTCCGGGCATGTGGTCCGGAAACTCGATCATTACCAGTTCCATCGGTCCACGGCTCATCGTCGTTCCCCCGGTCGCATCCGCGTTGCCGCCCGCCCTCGGCGCTTGGTGCATTCATTGTCGCGACTCGGGACGCTCGCCGGAGCCGCTTCGCGGCAAGTCAGGACGGCGTGACCGGACGACCGACCATCGGTCACAACCCCAAACCCGGCCGATTCGATCTGTTACGGCGCGTCGAGGGCCTTTAATGGGGGTACGCCAACCGAGCGCGATGGGGGGGTGACGGAGTTGTCCGTACGATCCCATCCGGCGGTGACGAGGACGGTCGCGTGGCTGCGCGACATCGGGCAGCGCCTGATCGCCGTCCGCGTGGTGGAGAGCTCGATCGTGCTTGCCGCGCAGGCGTTTCTCGCGCTGTTCCCGCTCGTGATCGTGCTGACCGCGGTGATGCCGTCCGGCGCGTCCGACGGCCTGGTCAACGAGCTCAAGTCCAAGTACGGCCTGAGCGGCCTGACCGACAGCGCGGCACAAACGTTGCTGGCGCAGCGCAGCGCCGTGCAGCAGAGCCTGTCCGCGTTCAGCTTCCTGCTCGTGCTCGGATCAGCGACCGCGTTTACCCGCGCGCTGCAGCGCGTCTACCAGAACGCATGGGGCTTGGAGAAGCTCGGCCTACGCGGACTGTGGCGCGGCTTCGCGTGGTTGGTCGGACTGATTGCCTACCTCAGCCTGCTCGGCGCCATCGCGCATTGGATCAAGCACGGCGGTGTCGTCCAGCCAATTGCCGCGGTGCTCGGCTTCGTACTGTGGTGGTGGACACCGTTCCTGCTCCTGGGCGGCCGGGTACGAGCTCGTGCGCTGCTGCCCGCGGCGGTGCTCATCACGGCCGCGCAGATCGTCGCCGTATGGCTGTCCACCGCGATCATGCCGCGCACCGTCCGCAGCAACGAGGCCAAATACGGGCCGGTCGGCGTGGTGTTCGCGGTGGAATCGTGGTTCGTCGTGATCACCGGCACCCTCGTGGTCTGCAGCGCCCTCGGCGCCGTCATCGGACGCCATGAGGGACGGCTCGGCACATGGGTGCGCGGCACGGCGGACCCGGACGGATGGCATCGCGAGGTCAAGGTAGTCCAGTTCCGCGCGCCGACGTTCCGACATCCGCGCGGCGAGACCGCCGGGGCGGCCGCACACGATATGGCTACGCCGACCGCAGACGGTGACTCGGGTCTGCCGGCCGGGCTCAGTGCGCAGCCCGAGCGCGGTCGGGCAGACGAGCACGCGGACGGGCACGAAGCGGCGGACGATCGTTCGGCCGGCCCGCCGGCCACCTGAGCGCCCGGCGCTCGGCCGGCGCCCGCCGTTGGGCCGCGTGCCGACTGTTAGGCCGCGTGCCCGGACCGTTAGGCGGCGTGCCCGAACCACACCGCGGCATGCCGACCGTCATCGGTCGCGAGCATCATCGCGCCGCCGGATGCGGTCGCCGACACGACGCGCGGCCCAGATGTCACCGGCGCTGAGGGAACGGCGACCGGAAGCGTGACACGCTCCCACGGCCCGGTCGTGCCGCCGCGCCACATCTCGTACGTGGCCGAGTTGGCGACCACGGCGTAGACGGTCGAGCCGACGACCGCGAGGCTCGACACCGTTGGCACGGTTGCCGAATCACCGGCGCCGCCGAACGCCGGCCCGGCCTGCCATCGAGTACCGCTCCCATCCGCGGTCCAGACCCGGAAGCGACCACCGTCGGAGCCGACCGCGAGAAGAGAGTCCCCGACGGGTACGACCTGGAGCATGACATCGTCGGCGGTGCTGTGCGGCAGGGGTACGCGTCGCCACGTCCGTGCATCACTGGACTGCCATGCGACGGGATCACGCGCCGCGAACCGACTGCCGACCGGCGTGATGCCGCCGACCGCGACGTACCCGTGCGATGTCACGACTCCACCGTGGACTTCAGTGGCGCCGCGTGCGTCCGACTCCAGCGACGGATCCGAGTCGACGAGCGTGAACGCGCGTCCATCGGCGGACTGCCAGACCGCGGCACCGGGCCCGCCATGTGCGTCGATTCGGGCACCGACGATGAGGTATCCGCCCGGTCCGGCGGACAGTTGGCCGACGAAGCCCGCGTTCGGTCCGCCGAATAACTCGAACCCGGCCGGCACCTCGCGCAGCGGCCCGTCGCCGCGACGCAGCCACGTGCTGGTCCGCGGATTGCCGTGTGCGCCACCGTTCTTGGCGCCGACGGCTGCCACGTCGCCGCCTCGGCACGCGAGTCCGTAGAGCACGTTGCTCGGCCCGTACACGCTCACCGCCTGTACGGGTACCGACGTGAAGCTCGTAAAGTCGGTGCTCACCCACAAGGCCGGCGACGTGTCGCCGTCAGGTGCCAGGATCGCGCCGGCCGCGTACCAGTGGTCGCCGCAGGCCGCCGTTGCCCGCACCACGTCGCGACCGCGCGGATCGGTCGGCAGCGCCACGGCGCGCCACGACATGCGTACCTCCGACGGCGCCACCGCGGTGCGCTCCGCCGTACACGCACCAAGCGACAGCGTCGCCACCACGACGAGAAACGGGGTGAACCACCGCAGGCACCGCACGCGGTCGAGCCTAGGTCGCGATGCGGTGATCGTCCGCTACGCCGTCGACCGATGCGCGGTCGGTCTACGTCAGGTCGAGCACGATCGGTGCGTGGTCGGACGGTCCTTTTCCCTTGCGCGCCTCGCGGTCGATGTAGGCCCGGTGCACCCGATCGGCTACCGGCGGCGTGGCGCACACGAGGTCGATGCGCATGCCCATGTCCTTGTGGAACATGCCCGCGCGGTAGTCCCAGTAGGTGAACGGATTTGGACCCTTCATTGGCTGCGGCACGATGTCGCGCATGCCGAGGTCCAACAGGTCTGCCACCGCCTTGCGCTCCGGCGCGGTGACATGGGTCGCGTCGACGAACGCGGCCGGATCCCACACGTCGGCGTCGGTCGGCGCGACGTTGAAGTCCCCGCACACCGCCATCGCTTCGCCGGCCGCGACTGGCGCCGCCAGCGCCTCGCGCAGCGCCGCCAGCCACTCCAGCTTGTACGTGTAGTGGGGGTCGTCGATGGTGCGACCATTCGGCACGTACACCGACCAGAGCCGTACGCCGCCGCACGTGGCACCGATCGCGCGCGCCTCGCGATCCGGGAACCCCGGCTGTCCTTCGAAGCCTCGCTCGACGTCGTCGAGGCCGACGCGCGACAACAGCGCGACGCCGTTCCACCGTCCGCTGCCCTCGGCCGCGACGTCATAGCCGAGGTCGTTGCACTCCCGCTCGGGAAACTCCGACGTCTTCGTCTCCTGCAGGCACACCACGTCGGGCGATGTGTCGGCGAGCCAGGCCAACAGCCGCGGCAGCCGAGCGATGACCGAGTTGACGTTCCACGTGGCCAGGCGCATGTCAACCGAGCCTAGTCGCTAGGTCCGACGGTGTCGGGCGGCGGCACGTGGCGGGTGCCGCGGCGTTGCGCTCGACGCGGCCACCCGTCGGCCAGACGTCGCGGCCGCGTATCGGCCAGACGTCGCGGCCGCGCATCGGCCAGCAGACTGGCGACGCCGGCCACGCGCGGATCTCGTTCGATCTGCTCCAGCGTTAGAGGCAGCGGCAACCGCCAGTTGGGGTACTCGTCCGTGGTGCCGGGCACGTTCGGTTGGCGTATTTCGCCGAGAGCGTCGTAGAGCGACGCGGCGACGAGACGCGACGGGCTCACCGCCAGCGCGGCGTGCATCGCCGCCACGGTCTCTTCCGGCGCGGGCCGTTCTCGGCCGGGCACCGCAACCCCGAGCAACCCCGCATCGCGCAACATCGCGAGCAGCTGCTCGCGATCACGGTCGGCGTTCGCCAACTCGTCGTCGGCGCTCCCGACCAACAAGTTCAGCCCGTCGCGGACTCGGACGTGCTCCGCGTCCAGGAAGCCGTACGCCGTTGGCAGATCATGTGTGGAAATGGACGCGAGCGCACGTGCCGGCCACTCGCCCGGCGTGCGAAACGGATCGTTCGGCGCGTTCCAATCGCGAGCGAACCACAACACCGTCGAGCTCAACATGTTGCGACCGCGTAGGCCGCGAGTGACGGCCGCCGGAACCGTCCCGAGATCCTCGCCGATCACGACGGCGCCGGCACGCTCCGCCTCCAACGCGAGGATGCCGAGCATCGCCTCCGGGTCGTAGCGCACGTAGGTGCCGTCCGCCGCGCCCGCGCCCGGCGGGATCCACCACAGTCGCCACAGCCCGGCGACGTGATCGATGCGCAACCCGCGCGCGCCCCGCAGCACTCGGCGCAGCATGTCGCGGTATGCGGCGTAGCCGGTTTCGGCGAGCCGATCCGGACGCCAGGCGGCTAGACCCCAATCCTGGCCGAGCTGATTGAAAGCATCGGGTGGGGCGCCGATCCGGACGCCGGCCGCCAGCACGTCGCCGAGCAGCCAGGCATCGGCGCCACCCGGATCAATGCCGACCGCGAGATCGGCCACCGTCCCGATCGGCATGCCAGCTGCTGCGGCCGCATCCGCCACCGCGCCGAACTGGCGCTCGAACGTCCTCTGCAGCCACACGTGAAAGGCAATCCGGTCCTTGGTTGCCTCTCGCGCCGCTCGAACCGCCGTCCCATTGGGTCGGCGGAGATCAGCCGACCATCGCCGCCAGTCCGCGCCGTGTCGCTCGGCCAACGCCTGGTACGTCGCGAACGCGGCGAGTTCCGGATCGGCATCCAGATCGATCCGTGGCGCGCGGGCGAACAGAAGCTCCAGTGCGGCACGCTTGGCCGTCCACACCGCGTCGTAATCGATGAGATCGGTACGGTCCGGTCGCAACTCTCGTACGCGCGCCCGTAGTGCCGCGTCCGCCGACCGGAACTCATCGGTGTCCTCGACGCGAATGTAGAGCGGGTTGGCGAACCGTCGGCTGGACGGCGAGTACGGCGATGCCGGCACCGGATGCTGCAGTGACACCGCGTGCAGCGGGTTCAGCAGCACGAACCCGGCCGCCGTGCCGGTCCACAGTACGAAGTCGGCGAGATCGGCGAGGTCGCCCATCCCCCAGGACTGCTGCGACCGGAGTGCGTAAAGCTGCAGCATCCAGCCCCACGTACGGGGTGCCGGCGGCAGCCGTCGCGGCACCACGACCACGGTCACGTCCCGGTCGGCGTCACGGTTGCCGTCCCGGTCGCCGTCCCGGTCGGCGTACGACAGGCGGTGCCAGCCGAGCGGCAGGTCGGCGGACAGCTCGTCGACGTCCCGGCACGTACCGTCCTCGAGCGTCAGGCGGGTACGCGACGTTAACGGCCGGGTTGCACCGGCGCGCAGCACGATGGTGTCCGGCAGCCGCGCCGGATCCGTCCGCGCGCGCACCGTACGCAGCGACTGGTCGACGGCGGTCGGCGTCTCGGCGTCCACACCCAGCAACGACAGCACACCGACGACGGTTTCCCGACGAACCGTGTGGCGACGGCGGTCGGCGTCCACGTACGACGTTGCGACTCCGTACGCCGACGCGAGCGCGGCCAACCGCCGGTCGATGCGTGCGTCCATGCCCGTCCCCGCTGCCCGTTCCCGCTAGCCGCGCCGTGCGCCGGCTCGTCACCCACCGTCGATGAGGCTGTCCAATATCTCGCGCGTCCGCTCAGTCATGCCGAGCCCGTTGGTACGGTCCCACGCGGCGATCTCCTTCTCGGCCAGATCGGCGAAGGCGATCGCGTGCTGCAGCACGCCCATGTAGTAGACCGCGTTGAGCACGTTGATGTGCATCCGGTCCGGGAAGGGCGCTTGACCGGACCGGTATTCGCGCAGCATTGCCTGCCCCTTGACCTGCATGCCGACGGCCCACTCGCGCAGCGTCGACAGCGCGGCCAGCGCGTCGTCGACGCCACCCTGGTCGGCGAACGTCAGACGCAGCAACGGTTCCAGTTGTGGACGCGGCGGCTCGCTGCTTCGCGCCAACCACTCGCGCAATGCGGTGCGACCCTCGTCGGTGATCTCGTACCGATTGCGCGAGCGGCCACCCTCCCGCTCCCGCCACGATCGAGCCAAGCCGCGTGCCACCAGCCGGCGCGGCTCCTCGTACAGCACGCTTTCTTCCTTCTGCCAGCAGAACGCCAGGCTCCGGCGCGCTTGTTGGGTGAGCTCGTATCCGGTCCACGAACGCAGTGCAAGCAGCCCAAGTACCGCGTAGGACGTGGTTGGGAGATCATCTGGCATATCGGCACTTTACTGCCGCGTACGGGAGGTGAATACTCCGGTACCGGAGTATGGCACGGGAGGTCCTGTGAGCAAGATCGTTATCTGTGGCGGCGGGATGATCGGCCTGGTCGCCGGAACCATGATCGCACGCGACGGCCACGACGTGACAGTCCTCGAGTCCGACGCGCACGCCGCCCCGACGTCGCCCGCCGACGCGTGGGCGTCGTGGGAACGCGACGGCGTCGCGCAGTTCCGCCAGCCGCACAACCTCTTCACCCGCTTTCGCGCCATCTGCGACGAAGAACTGCCGGGGCTGACCGACCGCCTGCTCGCGTCCGGCTGCGTGTGGGTCGACTATCTCGACGACAGATCGCTTCCGCCGCCGATCACGGATCGCTCGCCGCGGCCCGGCGACGCTGCGATGCGGTTCGTGACCGGTCGCCGGCCGGTGGTGGAGATGACCGTCGCGCAAATGGCCGAGCAAGAGCCAAACCTGACGGTGGTACGCGGTGTCAAGGTCCGCGAGTTGCTCACCGGTCCGGCCGCGATCGCTGGCGTACCGCATGTGGTCGGCGTACGCACGACCGACGGCGACGAGATCCGCGCAGACCTCGTCGTCGATGCGACCGGACGGCGCAGCCGTGCGCCGGAGTGGCTCGCCGGCATCGGTGCCCGGCCACCGGTCGACGAGGTCGAGGACAGCAACTTCTTCTACTACACGCGGTTCTTCACCGGGCGTCCGCCGCTGCGCTATGGCGGCGCGCTCGTCCCGATGGGTACGTTCTCGCTGCTGACTCTCGACGGCGACAACGACACCTGGTCGGTGACCGTGTTCACCTCGTCGAGGAACAAGGACCTGCGCGGACTGCGGGACGCCGCAGCATTCCAGCGGTTGGTCGGGGCGCTGCCACGACACGCGCATTGGCTCGACGGTCAACCGATCACCGACGTACTGCCGATGGCCGGCATCATGGACCGGTACCGGCGATTCGTGGTCGACGGGCAGCCGGTCGCCACCGGTTTCGCGGCGGTCGGCGACGCATGGGCCTGTACGAACCCGTCGGCCGGACGCGGTCTCAGCGTCGGCGCCGCGCACGCGCAGGTGTTGCGCAACGTGGTACGCGAGCATCTCGATCGGCCGGCCGAGTTCGCCACCGCGTACGACGACGCGACCGAACGCGACGTCACGCCGTTCTTCCGCAATCAGATCAACGCCGACCGAGCCCGGGAAGCGGAGATGGTGGCGCTGCTGACCGATGCGCCATTGCCGCCGCCGAATCCGGCGAGGTCGCGATTCCTGCTCGCCGCGATCAACGACGCCGACGTGTTCCGCGCGATGATCGAGACCGTGGTGTGCCTCGCTTTCCCACAGGAGGTCATGGCGCGGCCGTACGTGGCGGCGAAGATGGCCGAGTACGACGGCCAAGCTCCGCCGCCGGATCGCGGCATGCCGCGCGAGCGCGTCCAAGAACTCATCGCCGGCTGAACCCATGCGCTGGCGGCGCCGTACCCACGCGGACCAGGCGACCGGCGTTCGCAAGTAACTATGATCGGCCGGTGAGTCTCGCGGGCTGGCTCGTCGTGCTTGTCGCGGTCGCGACCGCCGCCGGTGCGGCGGCGCGGCGTTACGGCGTCTCGGAGCCGCTCGCCCTCACGCTGATCGGTCTGGGCGCGTCCTACCTGCCGTTTGTGCCGAACTTGCGGCTGACCCCCCAGCTAGTCCTCGTCGGGCTGCTGCCGCCGCTGCTCTACACCGCGGCGATCCGCACTTCATTGGTCGACTTCCGGGCCAACAAACGGCCGATCATGCTGCTGTCGGTCGGCCTTGTCATCTTCACCACGTTCGGCGTCGGGCTGGTGGTGTGGGCGCTGCTG
>DASTMZ010000164.1:0-23669 GCA_035713725.1 Micromonosporaceae bacterium | reverse complement strand
GACGCCGTGGTGGGTGGCCGGGTCTTCGCCTTGGGTCCACCACTTGGCGGTGTATTGGTGACCGTTCTCGGAGGCTTGCATGCCGCCGGTGAAGATGGCCGTTGCGGTCCACGCCGGCGCGGTGCACGCACCCGGTGGCGGTGTCGTCGGTGGGCTCGTCGGCGGCGACGTGGGTGGCGTTGCGCCGGCGAATTGCGTGGTGAACTTCGTGAAGTCCCATGCACCTTGGGCGACGCTCGAACACGTACCCGACGTGGTGCCGTTGTTGTCCGGCGGTGTGCACTGCCGGTCGCGGTTGACCGACCAGTACGTGTAGCGCGTCAGGCCATGACCGGTCGCGTAGTTCAGCACGTTCTGGAAGTCGGTCTGCGTGAACATCTCGCCGGTGTCCGACCGACCATTCATTTGCGACACGCCCTCGTGGTTGTACGCGGTCGCGCTCGACCAGCCGTACGTGTTCTCGAGCAGCGTGTGGAACGCCTCGAGCGCCGAGATCTGCGATGCCGAGCCGTTGAATCCGCCGTCGAACGGCATGATGGCGAAGTTGGCCGGGGTGAAGCCGAGGTTGTGCGACGTGGTGAGCACGTTCTGGCCGAAGAAGCCGGTGCCGCTCGTGGTGCCGGGCACCGTGATCGACACGTACAGGCCCGGGTTGTTCTGCTGCAGGATCTGTGCGGCGCCGAGTTCGTTGTTGACGGCCGTGGTGTTCTCGTATTCCGGCTCTTCGAGGTCGAAGTCCATTGCCTTCAACGAGTATTTCGTCACGACCTGTTGGTAGGCGGACGCCGTCGCGGACGGGCTGCTGCATACCTGACCGAGCTTCGTGCCGCCGAAGCCGCCGATCGACGCCGAGACGTCACCGCCGGCCGAGCGGACCGAGCTGATGACGCTCGCGACCGCGGTGTCGGACGAGACCGGTGCAGTGCCGTCCCACGTCGGCGTACATCCACCGCCGTTGGGCGCGAGGATGAAGGCGAGCTCGAATGCCTTCTGCCCGCTGCCCGCCATCACCTGACTGAGGTTCGGCGGGCTGTTGTCCAGTGGCATCACGTACGGCGCGGAGCCGTACCAGTTGCTGGTGAGCGTCGCGCCGCTGGCAGGCGAGCCGACCAACGCCGCGATGGCGGCGGCGCCGCCCAACGTGACGGCGGTGGCTGCGGCCAGCGCGACGCTTCGTTGACGTCGCATGTGTGTCCTCCTCGTGCGGAACGTCTAAAGACGCGTGCGGATGGACACCGGCGAGGCCCCCGCTGCCGGTACGGCCGTCGTCGCGGTCGGGGTCGGCCGCGATACGGTCACTAACCGTCAAGAAACTTTCTTGTTAGTTAGTAGATAGACGTATATCAGGCTCGTGCCGACGGGGCAACGGGCTCGCGCGGCCAGTTCACTGTCGGGCCGTCGCACCGGTACGCCGTTCGTGGCGACGCCCCGCCGACGGGGTACCCGCGGTTCTTGTGGTCGTGCGCGAAATTGGCCGTGCCCCGTTGTCGATTGCGGCGAGCGCATCGGGCAGGCTTGGGTGCATGAGCGAGCCTTGGCGAGCAAATCGGAAGACTCAGCGCGTAGGTGCCTCGTGCACGTCCGCCGCGAAGCGAGGACCTGCATGACCGGACCGGAGGGTACGTCGATCGGCGCGGACATCGAACGTGTCATCGTGACGGAGGAACAGATCCGCGACAAGATCGACGAGCTCGCTCGGAAGATCGCGGCCGACTACACACATATCGACAACGTCCTGCTTGTTTGCATCCTCAAGGGCGCCGTGATGTTCATGGCGGACTTCTCGCGCGCGCTCGGACGCGAGGGTCAGGCCGTCGAACTCGAGTTCATCGCGATCTCGTCCTACGGCCAGCACGCGACGTCGTCCGGTGTGGTACGGATTCTCAAGGACCTCGACCGGGACATCGCCGGTCGCCACGTGATCGTGGTGGAGGACATCGTCGACTCCGGCCTGACCCTGTCGTGGCTCATGAAATATCTGGAGAGCCGGTCGGCCGCCTCGGTAGAGGTGGTCGCGCTGCTCCGCAAGCCGGACGCGATCAAGGTCCAGGTGCCGGTGCGCTACGTCGGCTTCGACATTCCCAACGAGTTCGTCGTTGGCTATGGGCTCGACTTCGGGGAAAAATACCGGGAACTTCCGTTTGTCGGGATGCTGAAGCCGGAGGTCTACGCCCGGATCTGAGTGGCGGCACCCGGCCCGGGCACGCTGTCCGCGGTCACCGATTGAACGCGTGCCGGCTACCGCGCGTACCCGTGGGCGTGGTTATCGGCCGATAGTCAAGGGTCTTGACAACCTCCTGCATTCCGCCGCCAGCGTACGTGCGATGTGCCCGTTTCGTACCTGGAGGGGGCAATGCCTGACCACGATACGCACAGGCACGGTGTACCTTCGAATAGCCGAGGCTTCCCTCGTGCTGCGGCATACCAACCGGCGGCCGCCGGCGCGGATCCGCGGTGTGAGAGGCCCTCGTCGTTGAGACCGGCAGACCAGGACTCACGGATCTGGAGGAGCTGGGCGTTTCGGCGCTCCACTAACACGCATGGAACGTAGTCGTTTCTTTCGCCGGCCACTGCTCTGGGTCGTCGTCGCGGTCGGCATTGTGGTGCTGGTGAGCTGGGGGCTCTCCGGCGCGCCAAGCTATACCCAGGGCACCACCTCCGATGTGCTGACGGTGATCAACAACGACCCCGGCAACATCAAGAAGGCCACGATCGAGGACAAGGAACAGACTGTCACGCTCGATCTGGCCAACAAGGTGAAGCTCGCCGACGGTACGCAATCGAACAAGATCCAGGCGCAGTTCCCGGCCACCTCGATCGACAGCGTTTACAACCAGCTCACGAGCGCGCAGCAGAGCGGCAAGATGGACTCCGGCGCGACCGTGGACACCAAGGTCAGCAAGGACAGCGTGCTGCTGACGCTGCTGTTCAACTTCCTGCCGATCGCCGCCGTCGTCATCCTGTTGCTGTTCTTCATGTCCCAGGCGCAGGGCGGCGGCTCGCGCGTGCTCAACTTCGGCAAGTCGAAGGCGAAGCTGATCTCCAAGGACACGCCGAAGACGACGTTCGCGGACGTCGCCGGCGCGGACGAGGCCGTCGAGGAGCTTCAGGAAATCAAGGACTTCCTCCAGAACCCGGCGAAATATCAAGCGCTCGGCGCGAAGATCCCGAAGGGCGTGCTGCTGTTCGGTCCGCCCGGCACCGGCAAGACGCTGCTGGCGCGAGCCGTCGCCGGCGAGGCCGGCGTCCCGTTCTACACGATCTCCGGTTCGGACTTCGTGGAGATGTTCGTCGGCGTTGGCGCGTCTCGCGTGCGTGACCTGTTCCAACAGGCAAAGGAGAACGCGCCGGCGATCGTCTTCGTCGACGAGATCGACGCGGTCGGCCGCCATCGCGGTGCTGGCCTCGGCGGCGGTCACGACGAGCGCGAGCAGACCTTGAACCAGCTGCTCGTCGAGATGGACGGCTTCGACACCAAGGGCGGCGTGATCCTGATCGCCGCGACGAACCGGCCGGACATCCTCGACCCGGCGTTGTTGCGTCCGGGTCGCTTCGACCGGCAGATCGCCGTCGACACACCGGATATGGAGGGCCGCAAGTCGATCCTTCGCGTACACGCGAAGGGCAAGCCGTTCCAGCCGGACGTCGACCTCGACTCGGTGGCCCGCCGGACGCCGGGCTTCACCGGTGCCGACCTGGCCAATGTGATCAACGAGGCGGCGCTGCTGACCGCGCGCAGCGAGCGACGGGCTATCACCAACGAGTTCCTCGAGGAGTCGATCGACCGCGTGGTCGCCGGACCGGCTCGCCGAACGCGAGTGATGAGCGATCGCGAGAAGAAGATCACCGCGTATCACGAGGGTGGGCACGCCCTGGTGGCGTACGCGTTGCCACACTCCGCGCCGGTGCACAAGGTGACGATCCTGTCCCGCGCCCGGTCGCTCGGTCACACGCTGGTGCTGCCGACCGAGGACAAGTACACGCAGACACGTGCGGAGCTGATCGACACGCTGGCGTACGCGCTCGGTGGCCGTGCCGCGGAGGAGCTCGTCTACCACGAGCCAACCACCGGTGCCGGCAACGACATCGAGAAGGCAACCGCGATCGCGCGCGCGATGATCACCGAGTACGGCATGAGCGCGAAGCTCGGTGCGGTGAAGTACGGCCAGAACGACGGCGAGCCGTTCCTCGGCCGTACGATGGGCCACCAGCGCGACTACTCCGAGTCGGTGTCGGCCGAAATCGACTCCGAGGTGCGCAGCCTGATCGAGCTGGCCCACGACGAGGCATGGGAGATCCTCGTCGAATACCGCGACGTGTTGGACAACCTCGTCCTCGAGCTGATGGAGAAAGAGACCATCACGCAGGCGGACATGGCCCGGATCTGCGCCCGCGTCATCAAGCGGCCACCGATCGCGCCGTTCCACACGTTCGGCAAGCGCAAGGCGTCCGACCAGCCGCCGGTCTTGACCCCAGCGGAGATCGAGGCGCTCAAGACCCGCGCCCAGGAAGACGGCGCGCAGGCCGTGCTCGGCACCACCAACTTCGAAGATGGTGGACGTTAGGGTGAGCGACGATGGCGGCGGCGGCCCCGGTGATGACCGGTCGGCACCGCCGCCTTTCGCTCGCATTACGCGCATCGGCGCCCCGATGCCGGTCAGCGACGACGCGCGGGGAAACGTGCCGCTGGCCAACGGGGGCGGCGACAACCGCTCGCTTGCGACTGGCGACGCGACATTGCTCGGCAGCGACGGGAGCCGGGGCGGCGGGGACGGCGGAAATCGGGGCAGCGACGGCAGCCGGGGCAGCGGAACCGGGGGCGGCACATCCCTCGCGGACGGCACCGAACTTGAGCCGATCCCGGTCGGTGACGTCGAGCCGATCCCGCCGGGCGAACGGACGATCGCTCATGACGAGCAGCTCGACCAGCTGGCGGCGCGGCTGGTGAACGGCGAGCTGACGGGTCGGCCGGTCGCCGACGCCGTCGACCTCGAACGCATCGAACGGGCGGTGCGGGAGATCCTCATCGCGCTCGGCGAGGATCCCGACCGCGACGGGCTTCAGCGCACGCCTGCGCGGGTCGCGCGGGCCTACGCCGAGTTGTTCGCGGGCCTTCGGGTCGACCCGGCCGATGTCCTCACGACGACGTTCGAGTCGTGTCACGAGGAGTTCGTCCTGGTGCGCGACATCGAAGTGTTCTCCCTTTGCGAGCATCACCTGCTGCCGTTCCACGGCGTGGCGCACATCGGGTATATCCCGGGTGCGAATGGTCGGATCACCGGGCTGTCGAAGCTCGCCCGGCTCGTCGAGGTCTTCAGCCGGCGGCCTCAGGTGCAGGAGCGCTTGACGTCTCAGGTCGCCGACCTGCTGCTCAAGTCGCTCGACGCGCGCGGGGTCATTGTGGTGCTCGACTGTGAGCACCTCTGCATGGCGATGCGCGGAATCCAGAAGACCGGTGCGCGGACCGTGACGTCCGCGGTCCGCGGCCTGTTGCAGGGCGATCCGAAATCGCGCGCCGAGGCAATGAGCCTCATCATGCGCGGCTGACCAGCACGCCGCGACTGACCGGTCCGCCTTCGGACGCCGCTCGATCACGCCGCACGCCGCGTCCCGAACGGCGCCGCTGGTGTCGTCGGCGCCGCGAGAAGCGGCACTTCGGCTTGCCCGGCGAGCCCGACCATGTCCGGCATGACCAGCGGCTCGCCGGCGGCGAGCAGAGCGGCCAGCGGGTCACCGGGTGGGAAGCCGGCATCCACGGCGCGGCTCACGTCATGCGCGAGGTCGATGAACGACGTGACTTGGCGCGCGTAGTCGATCAGCAGGTTCGGCGCCGTCTCGACGATCAGCAGACCGCCGCTGAACGTGTCTTCGTCGATGCTCGACACGGTGTCCACAACCGATCGGAACGTGGCGGCCGCCGCCGTCATCGCCGCGTGCAGCAATACACCGGCCTCGTGATATGCGGTCGCCAACGCACCGATCTCGGCGGACGCCGCCATCAACGCCTCGGCGAGGAGATCGAGGCTGCACTGGCACGCGTCCGAGGCGTGCCCGGTCCACACCGTCGGAACGCGACGATGTGCCACACCGATCGACGTCGACTCCTCGGCCAGCATGCGTGCCACGTTGCCGAACGCGTCGGCGGACTGCAGCAGGCCGGGCCAGTCGCCGACAAACGGCATGAGGAACAGTTGCAGTGGGTCGAACGGCCGGTCGATGAGACCGACCGCGGCGGCCAACCGGGTGGCAAACCAGATCGCGTCACGAATCGTGCTCGCCACGCCGAGCAGATCGGACCAACTTGGCCGGCTCGGTAGTTCGCCGGACCGGTCCGCCACCGGCCGCAGCGCACGCGACGGCGTGGTCGAATCGGCAAACAACGCGGCGGTCACGGACGCCGTCTTCGTCTCGTAGCCCGGCGCAGGATCGGCCTGGTCGGTCGGAAAGTCCGACAATGCGGCATCCAGTGCCGCGAGGTTTCGGTGGCGGGCGTCGCCGTCGGCGGCAGCGTACGCATCCGCTGCGGCGCGGACTCGTAGGGCGTCGGTCGACACGTAACTGGCGGCACCGCTGAGAAACCTCGAGATCGTCGCGAGGTTTGTTCGATGGCGCTCATACATCCGGTGGTAGAGCACAGAGTTGTCCTGAATCACCGCATAGGTGTGTAGATAGCTCAGCGCCGCGCGGAGATCACCGTCGCGCCGGTCGAGGAATAGGGGCAGGCCCCGCACCGCGGGAATGTTCACCTGGAACGTCACGGTCGCCTCCGCTCGCAGTGGTGTGCCCGATCCATGGAACGTGGCGAGCCGTCGCGGCGACAATCCAATGTGGTGCGATGTGGAAAACTTCCGGCAAATCTGCAGCGCACCGTCCACAAGCACCCTCGGCGGACGCTCCAGGGTCGGCCGGGTCGAAGCCGACCGCGCCGACCGTCACACGGTGGCGAGAACGACTCCGACGATCGCGGGTACGGCGCACAGCAGCGCACCGAGCAGCGCGCCGGACGGCCGGCGCGCGCCAGAGGTGGCGCCCGGCCCACTGGCGACAACGCCCGGCGCGCCGGCCGTGATGTTGTCAGACAGCAGCCGGAGGCAGAGCCAGCCGAGCAGCCAGCCGGCCACCGGTACGGCGACCGCGCAGGCCAGAATCACGAAGCTCGCGCCGTTCGCAATCGAGTTGATCTCGATGAGTGCGACGAGCGACAGCAGTGCGAACCAGCCGTAGACGACGATCGCTCGTACGCCCGGCGGGCGGTCGGCGAGCGGCCCGGCTCGGCGTGGCACGGATGTCGCGGCCGTCAGCGTCGCATCCGCGGCATCGAGCGTGGCCCAGGACGTTCGCAGTGCCGCGTCGATATCGGGTCCCGTCGCCGCCCCGAGCGCTTCGAGCGCCCCGTGCGGGGCGAAAGCGGCGACTGCCTCGGCGCGCTCGGCCGGCAGCGGCTCCACAGTTGGGGCGTTGCGCGTTACTCCGCTGGCCACCTCGGCGAGGCGGGACCGCTGCAGTGCGATGCGTTGCCGTACGCCGGTGAGCGTCGTCGCGGCGTCCTCGGCCGCCGCACGCTGCGCCGCGACCGTAGCGTCCGACTCACGACGTACGTCGTCGAGGTCCTCGGCGGCAGCGAGATACTCGTCCCACACGCTCACCGCGCAACACCCGCCTCGTCGGAGTCGATCGGGCCGGCGGCCGTGCCCGGCACCCGAGCGCGTTGCGCGCCGAACACCGAACGCTCGGCCGCCACACCGAGGCGCTCGCTAGCCGTGCCCACTAGCGGTCGCTCGCCCGTCGCGACGAGAGTGTCCGACCGGCGTACGAATGGAACGATCTCCTCGGTCCGGCCCTCGTGTCGATCGTGGAACAGGCCGCGGTTGGGTCGATGCCGCCAATCGAGGTCGGGCTCGCCGAGGAACCGCGCGGCGTCGCTGGTCGGCACGTTCAGCAGCACGAGGCCGGCGACGTTGTCGCGCGCCGCCGTGCCGCCGGTGTCCTCCCCGAACCGCCGCAGCCCGCGCCACCACCCGAACACGTGCACGCCGCGCCCCGGACCGTCGTCGAGCACGGCGCGTAGGTCGGCGGCGCCGTCCAGGCCGAAGCCGAACACGTACGTATGCGTCGCTCCGGGGTCGACGACGACGGCCTGCAAGCCAGTCGCGTCGACCAGCTCGACGTTGTGACCGCCCCGCGCGAGCGCCGCGCCAAGCTCCTCGGCGATCCCGGCCGTCGTGACGCTCAACGGAGCGAGCACGAACCGCACCAGCCCCGGCTCGCGCTGCGTCGCGAGCGACCGCGCGGCAGCATCCAGGATGTCGGCACCGGTCTCGCTCGGCCCGATCACCGCGAGGTGCCGGCCGGGCGTGGCGTCGAGCGGGAAGCCGGCCAGCGACAGCGCTACGTCCATGGCCCGGCCAACGTATGCGGTGATTCGGTTGGTGGACGGGAGTCGGGACGGCAGGCGATGCGTCGCGCCGCCTTCGAACACGTGCGGCGGCGCCGCGCCGGCCGGGCGGGCGAGCCACAGCCGTCGGCGCAACGTCGCCAACGTGCGCGGCTCGGCGTGCGGATCGGGGAAGTCGACGAGACGTTCGTGCGCGCGTGCCGCGCCGCTCGGGCCACCGAGACCACCGGCGGTGTTGACCACCGCGGTGCCCAGACGCAACGCGGCGGCCGACGAGTTGCGGACGTCGAGCACGTCGGAACCGCCGGGCAACGCGATGCGGACCGGGAACTGGCCGAACACGGAGTCGCGCTTCGCGGACAGCGCTTCCATGCCTCGCATCGTCTGGGTCGCGAGGATCAAGTGGACCCCGCACGTGCGGCCCCTACGAGCGATCGACTCCAGCAGCTCGACCGCTTGCCGCGCAATGTCGTCCTCGCCGCTCAGCAGGACGTGGAACGCGTCGATGACGCAGACGATGCGGGGCACGGCCACGGTCTCGCGCAGTTCGGCGAAGCGCGTCGCGCCGGCCTCCTCGGCCCGGGTCAGCCGGCGCGCCATCTCGTCGTCCAGCTCGCGCAACACGGCCAGTGCGTACGCCCGATCCGCCTCGATGCCGACCACCCGCGCGTGCGGGATCCACGACTCGTCGCCGTCGGTCGGTGCGAACTCGCGGAACGACCCGCGGTCCGCGAGGTCGAGAAGGTATAGCTCCAACTCGTCGGGCGAATAGCGATTGGCCAGTCCGTAGAGGACGTTGACCAGCAATGCCGTCTTGCCAGCTCCCCGGCGCCCGCCGACCAGCCAGTGCGGGGTCAGATCGGCCAGTCGCAGGGAAAGTGGAGCGTGTCCGGTGAGACCGACGGTGGTCGCCAATCCGTCCGCGGAATTTTCCTGCCACGTCCCGCTCGGCAGCAGGTCGGTCATCCGCAGGGTGGCGACGACCCGGGCCTGTTCGGCAACCATCTGACACGCGCTACTCAGCACATCTTCGGCCGGGTCGCCGTCGATCTCGATCGGTGCGCCCAGCACTCCGTCGCGAGCGTATGAACCGGGTGGCCCGCAGACCGTTGCGCTGGCGCCGTGCAGTGTCACGGTCGTGGCACGCGGCAGCGATGTGGATCCGTCCTCCGTGGCCGTCAGCCCGGTCGCCACGATCGTGAGCCGCGCCGACGGGTCGGCCGACGCGAGCGCGGTCAGCCGCGCCACATCGGAGGGCTCGGCGTGGGCCGGCAGCCCAGCGACTGCGAAGAGCAAATGGCGACCGGCCGGTGCGGGCGTTCGTACCCACTGCTCCGCCTCGGCGATAAGCGTGCGCATGCCGCCCAGCTCGGCGGCCGGTGGCGGCATGATCCGTCCATCGAAGAGCGACCGGAACGGCGCGAACACGGTCCCGGTCGGATCGATGGCCCGCACCCGCAACGTGCCCGGCGTCATCGAGCTGAGAAGGCGCAGGACCACCGATCGCATCAACGCGACGGCGCGCGGATCCTGCGGTGATGCGTCGATCGCCAGGTGCCCAACACCAAGCGCTGGTACGAGAACCGGAAAGCTCGCCCCCGGGAACGGCGTCGCGAGTCCGACCCGGACAGGTACCTGCGAACCCGCCTCGGTGCCGACCGGCGGTAGGGCGTCGTTTCCGTCGAGTGGCACGGAGAGCCATCGTGGCGCCACATCGGCGGCGAGCGACGCGAGCGACGCGATGATTGCTCGCTGACGCGCATCGAATTCGGCCGGCCGCACGTCCGGAGTCAGGCGGTTCAGCGCCTCGGCCGCGGCGTCGGCGGTCGCAACGGCTTGGCGGTGCAGCGCCGCGGCGCGTTCCACGCTGGCGCGAATCTTGGCCAAGCTCGACCTCCTTCGGCTGCCGCCGGTCCGTCGAGAACCTTCATCGAACCTAGTCCACCCGCGGCGTGCAGGCCGTCACCGCGACCGGTGCGTCCGGCGCCGAAATCGGTTTGTCACGCCGGCGCGCGGTCGGATCCTGGCCGCCATCGGCCGCCCGACGCGGCGGCCCGACTCACTCCGCCCAGAGCAGGTAGATCGGCACTTCGCGGGTACGCGGCAGTTGGCCGTGCCACGCCCAGCGATACCAGTCGAGCTCACTACAGATGCGTACGCAGACGTCTCCATCGCTGTTCTGGTAGACCTCGGTGACGGCCCGGATGTCGCGTTGTGCCCGTGCTCCGTCGGCGAGCACCACCCGACGGCCGGTCACCAGCGGTACGTCCCGCATCGGTACCGGCGCCCGTCGCGGCGGCGCGTCGAGCGACACGAGCCGGCCGAAGACGTCCGATGCTTGCGCGGTGGTCGTCGTCGGCCCGCCGGCCCCGGCCCCGCTCAACGGCACGGCTGTCTCCGGCACCTCGATCCACACTCGATCGATCGGCACCAGCGGCGCGAAGACTTCGATCTGCTCCGCCTCGGCGCGGTACCACTCCTGCTCGGGCAGCACCGGCACGTACGTCCGGCTGGCCTGTACCACCGGCGCGTCACCGCGCAGGTCCCCACGCCAGCCGAGCCCTGGCACGCCAATCACGAGGCGGCTGCCGCGTAGGTCGGACCGGCCGGCGGCGGGCACCGCGACAATCGCCGGCGGCGTGACTGGCTCGGCCGGCGCATGCCATTGCTCCGAGTTGGTCATCGCGATCCCCGAGCCGTGCGCCATTCCTGGTCCCGCAACGGTACGAGATCGATGCTTCGTGGCCGCACGCGGGCACGGCGGCGCAGCCGTCCGGGCCGGCCAGGAGCGATTAGGGTGGCGCGTGTGCACAGCTTGCGCGACGGTATGCCGACCGAGCCGGGCCGCGGTGGCCCGGTCCGTAGCGGTCCGCTCGGCGGCGGCCCGGTGGACGGTGGCCCGGCTGGCGGCGGTCCGCTCGGCGGGAGCCCCGGGCACCCGATCGTGATGGGCGTTCTGAACGTGACGCCGGACTCTTTTTCGGACGGCGGCCGATACCTGCGGCTCGACGATGCGCTCGCGCACGCCCGGACGATGTACGCACAGGGTGCCGCGATCGTCGACGTCGGCGGCGAGTCGACGCGTCCCGGCGCGGAGCGGATCGACGCGGACGTCGAGATCGCCCGAGTGGTGCCGGTGATCTCGCAGCTGCGCACCGACGGCGTAGCAACGAGCATCGACACCACGCGAGCCTCGGTGGCACGGGCCGCGCTCGATGCCGGGGCGAGCCTCGTCAACGACGTTTCCGGCGGCCTCGCCGATTCGGACATGGCGTCGGTGGTCGCCGACGCCGGCGTGCCGTGGGTGCTCATGCACTGGCGCGGTCACTCGCGCGACATGGTGCGATTGGCGACGTACGAGGACGTTGTTGCCGAGGTGTGTGCGGAGCTTGCGGCCCGGGTCGACGCGGCGCTCGGTGCCGGGGTCGCAGCCGATCGCATCGTGGTCGATCCGGGCATCGGCTTCGCGAAGACGCCCGAGCACAACTGGCTGCTGTCCGCGCACCTCGATGCCCTTCTGGCACTCGGCTACCCGCTGCTGTTCGGGGCCAGTCGCAAGTCTTATCTCGGCAGCCTGCTCGCCGACTCGGACGGCACGCCGCGTCCGGTGGACGAGCGCGACGACGCGACGCTCGCCACGACGGTGCTCGCGGTGGCCGCCGGGGTGTGGGGGGTACGCGTGCACGACGTACGAGGCACGGTGGACGCGATCCGTGTCTGGCAAGCGACGGCGGCGCACCGATGACCGGCGACCAAGCTGACAAGATCACGCTGACCGGCCTTCGGGCCCGCGGTCACCACGGTGTCTACGACTTCGAGCGAGAAAACGGCCAGGAATTCGTCGTCGACGTGACGCTCGAGATCGACCTCGCGCCGGCCGCCACGTCCGATGACGTCGCAGACACGGTGCACTACGGCGAGCTTGCCGATCGTCTCGTGGCCATTGTGACCGGACCGCCCGTCGCGCTGATCGAGACGCTCGCGGACCGACTCGCTTCGGCGTGCCTCGCCGACGTACGCGTCCGGGCGGCGACCGTCACCGTACACAAGCCGCAGGCGCCGATCGCCCACGCGTTCAGCGATGTTGCGGTCACGCTGCGCCGGTCGCGCGAGGGCGGCGGGCGATGACGCGCGCCCTGCTTTCGGTGGGCAGCAACCTTGGCGATCGGCTCGCACACCTGCGGTCCGCCGTCGGCGGGCTATCCGACGTGCTGGTGCTGGCGTCTGGCGTGTACGAGACACCGCCGTGGGGCGACCCGGATCAGCCGGCATACCTGAACGCGGCGGTTCTCGTGATGGGCGACGGCGTGACCGCGGAGCACTGGCTCGAACGAGCACATGAGTTGGAGCAGCGGGCCGGGCGTGAGCGCGATTCGGCACGGCGGTTCGGCCCGCGTACCCTCGACGTAGACGTGATCATGGTGTGGACGGAGGACGGGCTTCCGGTGCTTTCCGGCGATCCGGCATTGACACTGCCGCATCCTCGGGCGCACCAGCGGGCGTTCGTGCTGCGGCCCTGGCTCGACATCCAGCCGTACGCTCAACTGCCCGACCACGGCTGGGTCACCGATCTGATGAGTACCCCCGAGGTCGCTGCCGACCTGCCGCATCTGATACCACGTCCTGACATGTCATTGGAGGCATGAATCTTGATCGGCGTCGAGCGCCGCCGAGCCACACCTGTTGGAGATGTAGATGAGTAGCGACCGGCCGCCGACCGCGCGGCCGAACCCGCCCGGGCCGTCCCACCGCCCTCGGCTGCGCCCGACGAAGGTTGCCACGCTCGTGGTCGCCGCATTGTTCGCGGCCGCGATCGGCTGGCTGGTCATCGCGAACGACTACGGCTCGTTTCCGACCGTCACGTGGTTGCCGGCGCTGATTCTGGCCGGCTTGGGCGTGCTGGAGCTGCTCGCGGCGATCAACACGAAGGCCCGCGTCGACCGGAAGCCCGGCGCCCCGCCGGTCGAGGCTCTGACCGTGTTCCGCTACGTGGTGCTCGCCAAGGCGTCGTCCATCGTCGGTGCGCTGTTCGCTGGCTTCTTCGCGGCCGTCGCGCTCTGGTTGTTCGGCCAGCCGCACGGCGCCCAGTCGGCGCCCGCCCGGGATCTGCCGCCGTCGCTCGGTGGCGTCGGCGGAGGGATTGTCCTGCTGGTCGGGGCGCTGCTGCTGGAGCGGGCGTGTCGCATCCCGCCGCCGCCCGACGACGAAGAGGACTCGCATTAGCTAGCCGACGTTGGTGCGCCAGGGGTTTCCGGATCGACCGCGCGCCGGGTAGGTTCGGGCACCGTAGTACGCGCCGTTTCCGGTCCTCCGCTAGCGTCTTCACGGACGGGCGCGACGGCGAGGAAGGTGCGCGATGTCGTACCCAGACGACCGAGGGACGCCGAAGGTTCCGTTCGTCGGCGAAGGGTTCCGGGTGGAACCTGACTTTCTCGTCGAGCCTGACTATCGACATGAATCGGGAGCAAGTGTGTACGATCCGACAACCGTTCCGATTGCGGGTTCCGGCTTTGGCAGTCCCGCCGATGCCGCTCGCGGCGATGACGAACAGGCACGGTCGAGTATGCCGGGCGGCAAGGCGACGACCGTTGCGCTGTCCCCGGGCTTCGATCCGATCCCAGGCCCGACGGCCGTCGAGTTGAACAACGCGTTCGACGACCCATCGGACGGCGAGCCCGGTCGTGACCGGTTCCGCGTACACGCGATCTGGGAGGTCGTGCTGCTGATCGCGGTGGCCGGCATGGCGGTCGCGGTCAACGAGAAGGCACACATCGACGGCGCTGGCGTCCGTGGCCTCCTGGCCCTCGCGGCCGTCTACACGATGGCGGCGGTGGCGGCCGGCTGGTCGATGCGCGCCGGCGCCGTCAACCTCGCGATCGGCCCGATCATGGTGGCGTCCGGTCTCTACTTCGCCCAGCAACACAACGACCACAACGCGGCTGTCGCGGTCCTGCTCGCGCTCGCGGTAGCGGCCGGGATCGGCGCGGTCATGGCCGTCATCGTCGCGGTGTTGCAGGTGCCGGGCTGGGCGGTCACGCTCGCCGCGTTCCTGGCAGTCGACGTGTGGATCGCGCACCTGCCGGACTCTGTCAAGGTCAGCGGCACTCCGAACATCATCGGGCAGGGCTATTACGTGTTCGGCGCGGTCGCCGCGCTGGCGATCATCGGCGCCGCGATCGGGACGGTTCGTCCGATTCGGCGAGCCGTCGGGCGGTTCCGGCCGGTCAGCGACCCGGCAGACTGGCGCGGGATGGCCGGCGTGTGGATGGTCGGTGTCAGCCTCATCGCGTCGTCCCTGCTGGCCGCCGGTGCCGGCATCCTTTACGCGATGACGACCCGGGCCGCGAGCACGGACTCCGGCCTGATGTTTTCGGCGCTTGCCATCGCGATTGCGCTGGTCGGGGGTACGAGCGCGTTCGGCCGGCGCGGCGGCGTGCTCGGCACGGTGCTCGCCGCGGCACTGCTCGTGCTGGTGAACCACTATGCGGCGCTCGCCAACTACAAGATCGACCCGCGCGCCCTGGTGGCCGGCGCGATCGGTGTGGGCCTCGTCGTGACACGACTCGTCGAAACGTTTGGCCGGCCGCGGCGCTCCTACCGTCCGGAGATCTCCACGACAGGCTGGCTCGGTGGCGGCGTGGCGGGCTGGGCCGACGATGGTGACACGACGCGCGCGAATGCCGACGGTTCCGATCGGCCGCGCGCCGAGTGGGTCGATCCGAACGACGAGGCGTGGGGCGTGCGTCAGTGACCGACGACGCGCCAACGCCGACGTTTCCGGAACTCGACGCGCTGAGCACCGAGGAACTGCGCGAGCGGGCGTTCCACGTGGCTCGCGAACGGCACGACGCCCGTTTCTTCATCCAGGTCATCCGGATGCTTCCGGCATCCATCGACGCGGCGGACAGCATCGACGGCTCGCTCGGCTCGATCGGCGAGTCGATCACCGATCTCGTCGGCGTATGGCGCGAGTTCACCGGCCACGGCCTCGGCACCGCCGAACCGGCGTTGCGCGCCGAGTTCATCGATTACCTCATGAAACACGGCGCACCTCGTTAGGCAGTGACTACGCGGCGCCGGCTTCCGCGATCGCCGTCGCGGTCAACACACCCAGCGCGGCGCCGGTCTCGGGATCGGTCACCGCGACCCAGCCCCGGCCGCCGTCGAGCAGCGCGGCCAGCGCGTCGGCGAGGTTCGAATCCAGTGGTACGGACGGGCCCGCGGCCACGTTGGCTACCGAGTCCGCCGGCGCGAGCCGCTTCGGGTCGATCTCGGTCACCGACAGTCGCTTGATGCCGCGGTCCGCGCCGATGAACTCGCGGATGAACGAGTTGTCCGGTTCGCGCAACAGATCGATCGGAGTGGCGTACTGCTGGAGCATGCCGTGCTGGGACAGCACCGCGACCCGGTCGGCAAGGCGTACGGCCTCGTCCAGGTCGTGTGTGACGAGCACGATCGTCTTGCGTACCGTCCGCTGCAGACGGAGGAACTCGTCCTGCAGGCGTACCCGGACGATCGGATCCACGGCCGAGAACGGTTCGTCCATCAGGAGTGCGGCCGGATCGGCGGCAAGCGCTCGGGCCACGCCGATGCGTTGTCGTTGACCGCCGGACAACTCGCTCGGGTAGCGCTTGCGATAGCGCTCCGGTTCGAGGCCGACGAGGTCGAGCAGTTCGTCGACCCGCGCCTCGGTGCGTTGCTTCGACCAGCCGAGCAACCGGGGCACGGTCGCGACGTTGGCCGCGATCGTCTGGTGGGGGAACAGGCCGACGTGCTGGATCACATACCCGATCTTGCGCCGCAGATCCACCGCGTTCGCCGTCGTGATGTCCTCGCCGTCGAGCAGGATCCGTCCCGAGGTCGGTTCGATGAGCCGATTGATCATGCGCAGGATCGTGGACTTGCCGCAGCCGGACGGACCGATGAGCGCGACGAGTTCGCCGGCGCCCACCTCGAGTGACAGCGCGCCGACCGCGACCGTGCCGTCGTCGTATGTCTTGCCGACGCCGTCCAGCGTGATCGTCGCGGCGTTCTCGGCGGGCGGGGTACGGTCCACGTATGTCCTTCCTCGGGTCGCCGGCGCTCGCGTTCCAGGGCAGCGCGCCGAACCCGTGGTTCTCCTGGCACTACATCCAGCAGAACGCCGACCAGATTCTCACCGACACTCGTTTCCACTTCATCACGACGATCGAGGCGGTGGCGCTGGCCATGGTCGTCGCGATCCCGCTCGCCGTGCTGTGCTACTGGGTCCGGCCGCTCGGTGCGCCGATTCTCGCATTGTCCGGCGTGCTCTACACGATCCCGTCCTTGGCGCTGTTCGCGTTCCTAGCCCCGTTTGTCGGCATCGGCGTCACCACGATCCTGATCGGCCTGGTCATCTATGCCCTGCTGCTGGTTATCCAGAACACGCTGACCGGTTTGCAGCAGGTGCCCGAGGACGTACGTGACGCGGCGCGTGGCATGGGCTACGGCCGGTTCGGCATGCTGTGGCACGTCGAGCTGCCGCTCGCGCTGCCGGGAATCATCACCGGCATTCGACTGGCGACCGTGTCGACTGTCGCGCTGCTCACCGTCGGCGTGATCGTCGGGCAGGGCGGCCTCGGCCAGCTGATCTTCAGCGGCCTCCACACGAACTTGAACCGTGCGGCGATCGCGACCGGCACGATCCTCTGCGTCGCGCTCGGGCTTGCTCTCGACATCACGATCGCCCTGATCGGCCGCCTGGTCACGCCGTGGGCGCGGCGGAGGGCGGCATCGTGAACTACTTCCATCAGGCGATCGTCTGGCTGAACGACCCGCTGAACTGGACCAACCCGGGCGGCATCCTGGACGCGTTGCGCACCCATCTCGTCATCAGCGGGCTGGCGCTGCTGATCGCGTGCGCGATCGCATTGCCGATCGGAATCTGGTTCGGCCACATTGGTCGCGGCGGCGGAGTCGTCGTGGCGTTCTCGAACGGGACGCGGGCCATCCCGACGTACGCGCTGCTCGCCGTCATCTACGTGGCCGGCATCGCCGGAATCGGTGCGGCATCTGCCGTGCCGGCGCTCGCGATCTTCGGCATCCCGCCGATCCTGGCGAACGCCTACACCGGCATCCGCGAGGTCGACCCCGAGGTAGACGACGCGGCCCGTGGCATGGGCATGTCGGGCCTGCAACGGCTGTCGCAGGTCGAGTTGCCGCTCGCGCTGCCGTACATCGCCGCTGGCATTCGTACGGCCGCGGTGCAGATCGTTGCCACGGCCACGCTCGCCGCGCTGGTCGCCGGTGGCGGCTTGGGCGACATCATCTACGCCGGGTTCGGCCTGACGATAGCCCAAGGCGGCGGGCAGATCCTGGCCGGTGGCCTGCTGGTGGCCATCCTGGCGCTGCTTGTCAACGGGGTGCTCGGCATCGTCGTGCGTTTCGTCACGCCAAAGCCGCTGCGAGCGCGCAAGCGCCGTCGCCGCCGTACCGCTGCCGTCGCGACCGAGGCCGGCGTCTAAGAGCAGGTCACCGCATCCCTGACCGACCGCGTCGCGCCGACGAAATCGCCTAAATCGGACACACGGCCGATCGATTACCGAAGATGACGGCCTCATGACAATTCTGGGTTTCCGGTTGCCGGGTCGCGTTCTTCGGGCTTGGCTGATCACATCGGGCGGTACGTTCGCGAATGGTTGCGGACCGAGACTGCACCCAGTGCCGCCCGTCGGACACGCGGCCGACCCCGACTGGGGTCGCGCCGGGACACGGAAGGCGGGCTCCTTTTCATGCGTAGGCTCATCCGACCCCTCGCGCTCGCGGCGGGTCTGTTCACCGTTGCCGCGCTCGCCGCGGCGTGCGGCAGCGCCGGCTCGTCCGGCACCGCGGCACCGAGCAAGGTCAGCGGCGCGGGCTGCGCTGGCGTCGCGGATACCACGCTCGTTGTGCTGCAAGACGACAAACATTTGCAGCAGGCCGATGTCGTGATACCGGCGATCAACAAGGCGGTCGCGAATCCGCAGATGCTCGCGGCACTCGACGGTGTCTCGACCACGATGGACACGACCAAGCTGATCGCGCTGAACAAGGCGGTGGACTCCGGCGGGCAGACCCCGGCGGCCGCCGCGCAGGCGTACGTCCAGCAGAACAACCTGACTGCGAATCTGCAGAAGGGTCCGGGCGGCAAGCTCACGATCGGCGCCGCGGACTTTAGCGAGAGCGAAGAACTCGCGAACGTCTACAAGATCGTGCTGGACTCGATCGGATACCAGTCGACCGTGCAGACGATCGGCAACCGCGAGCTTTACCTGCCGCAACTCGAGCAGAACAAGATCCAGATTGTGCCCGAATACGCCGCGACGCTGCTGACCGCGCTCAACACGGCCAACGACCCGTCGATGGCACCGACCAACGACATCAACAGCACGGCGAGCCGGCTGACCACCGCTGGTGCCGCGAAGAACCTGGTGTTCGGCAAGCCGTCCACCGCGCTCGACACGAACGCGTTCGCGGTCACGAAGGCGACCGCCGACAAGTACAACCTGAAGACCCTGTCCGACTTTGCGCAGAAGTGTTCAGGTAAGGCCACCACGCTCGCCGGTCCGGCGGAATGCCCGCAACGGCCGTTCTGCCAGCTCGGCCTGGAGAAGACCTACGGCATCCAGTTCGGGCAGTTCCTGAGCCAGGGCAGTGACGCCGGGGGCCCGATCACGAAGAAGACGATCATGGACGGGAAAGCCACCATCGGCCTGGTGTTCTCGTCGGATAGCTCGCTAAGCACACCGTGACCGAGCCCGGTCGGTCGGCGCTGCCGATCGATCGGTGAGCAGCCGCGCACCGGGAGTTTCGGTGCGCGGCTGTTTGTTGCCCGTGTGCGGTTGCGCCGGATCGACGCCGGCCCGTTGAACAACCGGGAACACCGTCGGTAACCTCTGGCCATGCCCGCGCGGTCCGCAACCACCGTTCCGGCCGCACCGGAGCAGTCCGGCATGCGGGCACGGTTGCTGACGATCCAGTTCTGGACCGGCGTCGCGCTCGCTCCGGTGGCCGCGTTGCTGCTGTTGATCGGTGGTACGGCGGTCGCGGCGGCGCTTGCCATCGTGGCGGTCGTTGTCGTGGCGGTGGCCGCGATGCTCCGCCGCGAGCCGGTGCACGAGCGCGTGGCAATGCAGCAGACGTTCTTCGCCGAGATCGACACGCTTCGCGAGGACGTACGCGCCGACATCACGACCGCGGCTCGCGCAACCCATCGCGCACTTTCGACAAAGATCAACGGGCTGCAGGATTCGGTCGGTGCGATGCAGCGCGACGTGGATGCCGCGCAGGCGCTGGCCGTCACGGCACGGGAGGCCGCGGAACGGCGCAACGAGTTCCCAATGCCACCGCCGCGGCGTCCCCCGGCGTCCGGGTCGGCTGGCGTCGCCGGCGTCGTCCGCCACACCGAGACGGTCGTGACTCGGTCCACCTTCGTCGATGAGCCGTCGTACGGCGTCGCGTCGCCCGCCGCTGGGTACAGCGCCGGACGGTCCCGGGTCTACGACGGCACCGCCAGCGACGTCGGCCGCGACTCCCGGGATCAGGGCTGGGTGGCGGGCACCGGACGCGACGACGGCGGCAGCAGCGACCGTGGCAACCGCGACCGGGGCGACGACCGGCATCGCGATTCGCGCAACGATGGTCGCCGATCCGATCCGGACGATCGAGACTCGCGCGCGGACGGGCCGGGCTGGCGCGACCACGAGGCACGCGACGACGATCGCGGTTGGCACGACTTCGACGCTCGCTCGTCCGACCGCCTCGCGCTACCTGCCGAACGCGACGGTGAGTCGGCCGACGACCGACGCTGGTCTGCGATGCGCGGTGCCGACCGATGGGCCGAGGTGCGCCAGGACGACCGGAGCCGGGAGCTTCGGATGGCCGAACGGCGCGAAGAACGGCGCGTCGACGAGACCGGGTCGCAGATGCGGATCATCGACCGCTGGGCTTCGGTACGAGAGGAACGCGTTGACCACGACGACGCAGTACGCGGCTGGCGGACCGGGGTAGGCCACGACGGCCGCGACAGCCGGCGATCCGACCGCTACGACATCGATCGTCACAACCGCGACGACGACAACGACGCCCATCAGGGCTGGCGGGACAGCGACCGCGACGACCGAGACCGCCACGATCGGGACCATGACCACCGAGACCGTGACCGAGTTGATCGCGACCGGGAGGACCGCGACCACGACCGCGGCGGCCGTGATCGGGACGAGCGGGACGGCACCGGTCGTTTGCCGCGCGCTGGCGCGTCGCTGCCGGTGCCTCGACCGCGTAGCGCTGCCGACGACCTTGATCTGGACCGGTACACCGATGCCGACGACGGCTGGCGCGACGTACGCAGCGGCAGCATCGAGCCGGCGGACCGCCGACGCGACGCGGCATCGTCGAGGCGTCCGACGTCACGGGACGAGCGCGACGACGACGACTGGGCGCTGTCCCGGCTGCGGGAGATCCAGCGCCGCGAGATGGTGGATGGACATCGCGATTTCCGTGACGCTCGCGGCGACGGCCGCGACCGCGGCGACGGCCACGACGATCGGCGCGACAACCATCACCGGTCGAGCGATGATCGCCATGATCTTCGGGATGACCGGCGCGACCGCCGTGACGATCGAGAGTCCCGCGCGGGTCGTGGCGACGACCGAGACTTCCGGGACCGCCGCGGCGACCGCCGCTACAACCGAGACGACCGCCGTGACGACCGCGACGACCGCCGCGACGCACGAGACGACCGCCGGGACGACCGCGACGACCGCCGCTACAACCGAGACGACCGCCGCGACGACCGCGCCGACCGCCGTGACGACCGTGACGCTCGCGAGGCACGAGACGACCGCCGTGACAGCGGGCCGCGGCCGCCGGTGCGCGAGCCGCACGACGGTGGCCAGCGTGCCGGTTGGATCGCTCGCGACCGGCATACCGCGGACCCGCGGTCGCGATCAAATGGCACCGGCGCTCGTGCCCTCCGCGACGAGCCTCGTGAACCACCGGACGAGGGCCGCTGGGTGCGGGAACCAGGTCAGCGCGGCGGCGCTGTCGCGCCGCGCGTCGACTTCGACGACAGCGACGACCGTTGGCAATGACCGGCCGCTGAGCCCGACGTTGCCGATGGATCTACTTGTCGATGTCGCCGACCACAAAGAACATCGAGCCGAGAATCGGTACGAGATCCTCGACGCGCGCACCGACCAGCAGCGACGACAGTGCTTGTACGTGTGCGAACGAGGCGGTGCGCAGCTTCAACCGCCACGGCGTCTTCTCGCCGCGTGACACGAGGTAGTAGCCGGCGATGCCGAGCGGGTTCTCGGTCCAGGCGTACGTGTGGCCCTCCGGCGCCCGTACGACCTTCGGCAGGCGTACGTTCACCGGACCGCTGATCGCCTCGACTCGTGCAAGGCAGTCCGACGCCAGGTCCAGCGACACGTACACCTGGTCGAGCAGCACCTCAAAGCGGGCATGCGCATCGCCAGCGGTACGCGTGACGACGGGTACGTCAAGCTCGCCGTACGCGAGGTAGGGCTCGTCGCGGCGCAGATCGATGTCCAGCCCGGAGGCACGCGCCACTGGACCGGATGCGCCGTACGCGGCGGCCACCGAGGCGGGCAGCACCCCGACGCCGACCGTACGGGCGAGGAACGTGTCGTTGCCACGGATCAGCCCATCGAGCTCGGGCATGCGCTGACGTACGTCGTCGACCGCTGCCCGTGCACGGTCGGTCCAGCCGGCCGGTACCTCCTCCTTCAACCCACCGACCCGGTTGAACATGAAATGCATGCGGCCGCCCGCGGCCTCCTCCAGGACGGACTGCAGCGTCTCGCGGGCTTGGAATGCGATCGACGTCGCGGCCACCGCGGCGATCTCCAACGGGTACGAGCCGAGAAACATCAGGTGGCTCAGCACGCGGTTCAACTCGGCGAGCGCGGTTCGCAACCAGATCGCGCGTGCCGGCACCTCGATGCCCATCAACCGCTCGACGGCAAGCACGACGCCGAGCTCGTTGGCGAACGCGGACAACCAGTCGTGCCGGTTCGCGAGCACGATGATCTGGCGATAGTCGCGCACCTCGAACAGCTTCTCGGCGCCACGGTGCATGTAGCCGACGATCGGATCGGCGCTTGCCACCCGGTCGCCGTCGAGCACGAGGCGCAGCCGCAACATGCCATGCGTCGACGGGTGTTGCGGCCCGATGTCGAGCACCAGGTCGGTGGACTCGAGACCGGCGCCGGTCCCGGCGATGATCTCGCTCCGGCCCGCCTGGCTGCTCACCCGGTCATGGTAGGCGGCACGCCGATGCCGACCGGCTGCAGTAGCCAGAAGTGAGCGCCGAGGCCGTCCGGATCAATGAGTTCGGCCGTTGTTGACGCGTCCGCGAGCGTGCGCACGTAGCCGGCCGGATCGGCTCGCGCCGCGTCGATGGGTGGTCGGCGGCCGGACAGGCCGAGGGCGGCGAGCGCATCGGCTTGGCGTACCAGCAAGGGTTCTTCACCGGCCACCGCGGACCCGGCGGTGGCAACGGCGTCCGCGGCCACGTGCGCGGTTAGATCTCTCGATCCATCCGGTACGGGAGAAGCCTGGCGACCGCGAACAAACGACGTGAGCGTGCCGTACGGCGGCCGGGCCGCGCGTGTGTGGCCATAGTCGACGGCGAGCGCGAGCCCAGTGGACAGGCGCTCGACGGCGCCGGCCCATGCGGCGTCCCGGGTTCGGCCGACCTCCGCACGGTCGCCGTCCGGCCACCAGGCGCGCAGCCACGCGTCGTCGTCCGCGTCGACCACGTCGCCGACGGTCTCGTTGCCGTGCTTGTCGACGAGCGCATACCGCCAGACCGCTCCATCGCGAACGACGACATCGATGGGTACGTTGTCGAGCCACTCGGTCGCGAGCAGCACACCCGTTGCGCGCTCCGGAAGCTCGCGCCGCCAGCGGATCGTCTGCGGTAGGTCGGACGGGCGCTCGGCCACCTCGACGCCGATGAGCCGGACGCGCTGCCGCAGCGGCTCGGCCAGCGCAGTGGCCAACTCGCGCAGCAGTTCGCCGCGACCGGCGCCGACGTCGACGACATCGAGACGCGCTGGGTGACCGAGCGCAGCGTCCACGTCGGTGACGAGTCTGGCGATCGCCCGACCGAAGACCGGACCGGCGTGCGCGCTGGTCCGGAAATGTTCGCGCGGATTCGCATCCGGCCGTGTGAAGAAACCGGCACCCGGCGCGTAGAGCGCCTCGGCCATGGCGTCCGTCCAGCGACGCACCGTTGCTCGCTCCTTCG
>DASTMZ010000163.1:0-6471 GCA_035713725.1 Micromonosporaceae bacterium | reverse complement strand
GATTGCGGACTGTACGACGGTCAGCAGGCCGGCGCGCAGCGCGAAGAACGCGATGAACAGCTCCGGCAGGTTGCCGAGCGCACTCTGCAGCACGCCGGTGGCGCCCGCGCCGAGCCGGTCACCTAGCCGGTCGACGCTGCGGCCGACCAGCGACGCGAGCAGTGCGATGGCAACCGCGGAGCATCCGAACGACAGCACGTCGTTCAGACCGGCATAGAACACGATCGCGGCGAGTGCGAGCGCGGTCGCGCTACCCGCCAGAATCACAATGTCTGAGCGACTGAACACAATGCGCCTGGCGTCCGATGGCGCACCAGTCTTGGCGGGCACGGTCAGCGACTTCGGCACTCACCGATCATCGCAATCCGATGCTCGCCGGGAAAGGCTCAGCCCGTCCTCAGCTGGCGCGTGCTCAGCTGGCTAGGGCGATGACGCCGTAGTCGTACGCGTGCCGCCGATATACGACGCTCGGCCGGCCGGATTCCTTGTCCATGAACAGGAAGAAGTCGTGTCCGACCATCTCCATCTGGAACAGCGCGTCGTCCACGGTCATCGGTTCGGTCGGGTGTTCCTTCTCACGCACGATGTGCCACGGTTGGTCGTCGAACTCGTCGGTCGGGGTGTCGTCGAAGGGCGCGTACCCCTGCGTGACGTGCCCCTCCGGCGCGCTGCCGTTGGTCGACGCGGCCGCGGCCCGGGCATCGGCCGTCGCAGCGGCGGCGGTCTGAGCGGCCGCTGCCTGAGCGGCCACCGTGGCCGCGACCAGGTCGTCACTCGCGACGTCGAGGCCGGATGTCGCGGCGGCGACGGAGACCGGCGCACGCCGACCGCGGTGCACGCGGCGACGGTCGGCGAAGCGGCGCAATCGTGCGTCGAGCTTGGTCATCGCGAGGTCAAGGGCGCTGTAGAAGTCGCCGGAGGAGGCTTCGGCGCGGACCACGGGTCCGCGAGACGCACAGGTAATCTCGACGCGCTGGCAGGTGCCCGACTGCCGCGGATTCCGTTCGTGGAATAGCTCGACGTCGACTCGAATGATCTTGCCGTCGTAACGCTCGACCTTGTGCAACTTCTCCGCGACGTGCTGCCGATAGCGCGCCGGCACGTCCACGTTGCGGCCCTTCACGACGATGTCCACGCGTGACCTCCCCCAGTCTGATCTGGGTGCGGCTACGACATCGATGACGGTCGGTAGCCGCCCGAATGTCTCAAGCAGTCGACTGGCCGGTCCGGATGTTTACTCGCTCGCCCCCCGCGCCGGCCGATTCATGGCGGCTCCTCCCCCCTCGTACGCCGATCACGACGGCACTGCCTGGGTCTGGGTCTTTCCGGTCGGAAGACCCGGACAGGTCGCGTCGTGCACCGGGGCGATTTTGCGGTGGTCTTCGACGGTAGCCGCCGTAGGACCGTGAGTCACGCCCGGTAGCGAATATCGTCGCAACGGACATGCACCCCCGGGCGAGTGGCGCGGTCGGTTCGGCCGTCAGTTCTTCGGTCGGTTCCGCCGTCGGTTCCGAAGTCGGTTTCGCCGCCGGCGCCGGGATCGGCACCGAAGCCTCAATTATCCGCCGCCGATCGCTCGATCAACTCGGAACGGCCGGACTCGCAGGCGTGATGCGACGCACTGTCGCGGCCAGTGTCGCGGCGCCCTGGACGGCCACTCCGGCGCTCGCGAGCCGAGTGGTCAGCGAGGCCAACGTTGCGCCGGTGGTCAGCACGTCGTCGATCACGATCACGCAAGCGCCGGCGGCGGCTGCCGCAGCCACACGATGTGCCGTACTGCTCCTGATCTCAAACGCGTCGGTGGCCAGCGCCGCGCGGTCGAGCGCGGACAGGTGAGCGGAGTCCGGTCGCGGCCGGGCGGCGACCGGTCGGGCAACGGCCGCGGGCCAACCGGAGCGATCGAGGGAGCCCACCAGCCGCCGCCCGAGCCGACGCATGTGGTCACCGTTGCGGGCACGCGCGGCCGCGGCGCTGCTCGGCACCGGTACGAGCACGATGGGCGCGCCGTGATCGCGGCCGAGCAGCCGGGCGCACGTGGCGACGCCGCGCGCGAGTGGCACGGCGAGCGGCCGGGCCAGCCGATGCCGACCACCGTCCTTGTACGCGAGGACGAGGCGGCGCAGCGGTCCCTCGTACGCTCCGAGCGTCACACACGGCGGCAGGCCGGTCGGGCACGGTGTGGGCACCGTCTCGTACGGGACGAGAGCGGCGAGCGCCGCGGCGCAGGTCTCGCACACCCCGGACGGCCCGGGTGCCATGTCGCAGCCGGCACATCTCGACGGCAGCACGAGATCCGCGAGCACCGATAAGATCCCGCCGGCCGCAGCCGTCACTTCCGCGCGCCGTTCGTCACAGCCTCAGTCCTGGTTCGTGGTGGGCTCAGTCCTGGAAGAACGGCGCTTTCAACGGCGTCGCCTTGTTCGCCGGCCCAAGCTGCAGCGGCAGTCGAACGTAGCGGCCGGCAAACGCGCCGTGGTCGGTCTGCAGCATCACGTCATCGAAGAACGAATCCTGCAGGCCGTTGTACGAGTGGGCCAGCACTTGCGAGATGGTCAACGCTCCGTAGTCCTGGGTGTAAGGCGTTGGCTCGAGCGAGCCGTCGATGAAGATCTCCGCCACCTCCGCGCGAGACTTGTCCATCCCGGCCACGATGAGCTGGTCGACGGAGCTCCACGCGACCGCTGTCACGGTGCGAATGGTCGCCTCGGCGTTGAGGTATCCAAGCTGGACGAGCCGGGGAGCGGTCATCGTCGGCGCGGCGTTGTTAGTGATCACCGACAGATACAGGTTGCCGCCGGAGACGAATGCGATCCGGTGCCCGTCGGCCGCGACCGCGAACGACGTGAGGCCGTCGATGCCGCTCGGCAGGCCGATCTCGTGGACGTGATTCGACTGGTCGACGAGGTACGGCTGCCCGTTGACCGCGACGACCACGCCGTCATGTGGCTGCACGACGAACTGCGGGCGGCTCATGGTGCCGGACGGCAGGCCCTTCACCAACGTGAAGTCACTGGTCGGGTGGCCCTCGGTCCGCCGGATCCACAGTGACTGCGTGGGGCTGGCGTCGACCCGGACGATCGCGGCGGCCGACTCGGAATTGTTTACCGCGCCGAGCACGGCGTCGGAGTTTCGTTGACTGTTCAGGACGCGTGGTTGGTCCCGGGCCGCCAGCTCGGTGGTGACCTTCGCGGATGTGTCGGCGCTGATCTCGACGACCTTGCCGTTCGATATCGCGAACGTCGCGGCCTGGCCGGTCGCACCGGACGGCGCGAGGTTCTCCACCCGCTCGCGATAGTCGTTGCCGGACGACACGACCTGTCGCTGCCCGTCAATCTCGATCTCCACCGGGCTCGGTACGACGCCGCTCGACGGGTTCGCGAGCAGCACACCGAGCGACCATCGCAACTGGAACGCGAGCGGCGACGGGTTAGCGAGCGTGCGCGCGCTGGGGCTCAGGTTCACCACGAACGTGTTCTTGTCCACCGTGACCGTTGGATCCACGAGGCTCGTGCCGGCGGGCAGGATCGACCCGGTCGCTCCCTGGATCAAGTCGGACGGTCCAGCGAGCACCCAGTTGACGATCTTGGTGGCTTGTACGGTCGGCGACAGAACCGTTGAGAGGTACCGCTGATCCGGGATGAGGGCGGACTTGCTGTTGTTGTCCCAGAAGTAGATCGGGTGCGGCCGAAACCACGCCTGGAACGCCTGTTCGGACATGAACATCGTCGGTGGCGCCTCGGTCAGCCGCAGCGTTCCCGGCGAACGGATGTCGGCGTTCTTGGCGTCGTCCGGGTTCGTACCCGTCTCGAACGTCAACTTGATCTGGGTCTGCGACGACTGCGGCGGTCCCAGCTCGCCGAAATCAACGCTGAATAGGCCGACGATCTGGAACGTGCCGGTGACCTCGTCGGTGGCCGGCGCGGTGATGTTGTCCGTGTAGTCGCCGATGCGCCGCACCACGGTGACCGGCCCGTTCGGCTTCCAGTCGGATGCGAAGCGCGGCACCATGAATGCGCGCGCGGCGTTGAGCTGATCCTCCGCATTCGTAGCAGCAGCGGTCGCACTTAGGTATGTGTCGACCAAGCCGATCGGCGTCCTCGCAGCCTCGTCGCCCGGCCCCGGCGGATTGACAATGGCGCCCAGGCCGCCGCCGGCACGGTCCGCTGAGATGGCGCGATCCGCGACGGGCTTGCCCGACGACGGCACGCCACAGGCCGATGCGACACCGATCAGCACGACGCCGGCAGCGGCCAGCCATCTGTTCCTTCGCCTAACCATGGCTCGCGCTCCGGTGTATCGAAAGCACGTCGGCTGCGTCGTCGATCGTGACCGGCACGTCGTCCGCGCCGACGTCGACGATGACGATGTCGTTGAGGTTTACGGCGGCGACGGTCGCGCCAGCGTCGACCGCCGGACGCTCGGCGGCTGCGTCGCCGCTCGGTCCGACAAGCTCCGTCGTCGGATCGTCGGCCGCGCTGTTCGTAGCGGCGACGGTGACGGTCCGGTCGTCGGAGCGCTCGGTTGCGCTGTTCGTGACGTCGACGGTGACGGTCGGGTCGTCGGAGCGATCCGCGGCGACCACTGGCGTGCTCGCTGCAGCCGGCAACGCCACCGCCGTCGCTACGTCGGCATCTCGCGGTACCAGTGGCAACGGCGACGCGAGCAACCGCGCTCCGGCACGCACCGGCAGCGTGAGCCGGAACTGCGCGCCGCGCCGGGGCGCACCCCACGCCTCCAGCCAACCGCCGTGCAACCGGGCGTCCTCGAGGCTGATCGAAAGCCCGAGTCCGGTGCCACCGGTCTGGCGCGCCCGCGACGGGTCGGCACGCCAGAACCTGTTGAACACGAGCTTTTCCTCGCCGGGCTTGAGTCCGATGCCGTGATCCCGCACGGTGACCGCGACCGCGTGCTCGTCGATGCCGAGAGTGACCTCGACGGGACGCCCTTCGCTGTGCTCGATCGCGTTGCCCACCAGGTTTCGCAGCACACGTTCCGCGCGACGCGGGTCGACCTCGGCGATCACGGGTACGTCGGGAACCTTTACCTCGACGGTGACTCCGGCGTGCTCGGCGAGCGGTGCCAGTCCGCGCACCACCCGACCCACGGTCGGCACGAGATCGGTCGGCTCCGCGTCCAGCACCGCGAAGCCGGCGTCGTAGCGGCTGATCTCCAACAGGTCCGTCATCAGTTCGTCGAAGCGGTCCAGCTCGGCGTAGAGCAGTTCGGTGCTGCGCGCCATCACCGGGGTCAGGTCCTCGCGATTCGAGTAGAGCAGGTCGGCGGCCATCCGTACGGTCGTGAGCGGGGTACGCAGCTCGTGCGACACGTCGGAGGTGAAGCGCCGTTGCAGGCGTGACATGTCCTCGAGCCGGACGATCTGCCGCTGCAGGTTCACCGCCATCTGGTTGAAAGCGGCGCCCAGCAGCGCGAGGTCATCCTCACCGCGCACCTCCATGCGCTGGTCGAGCAGTCCGGCCGACAGTCGTTGTGCGGTACGGGCGGCGAGGCGGACGGGGCGGACCACCATCTGCGTGACAAACCACGCCATGATCGCGAGGGTGAGGACCAGCGCGGCACCGATCACCAGAACGGTGTTGCGGGTGACCGTCGCCGCGGTCTCCTCGGCGGTCAGCGGGAACAGGTAGTACAGCTGGAAGACGCCGGCGCGAGCGCTCGGCACCGGGATGCCGACGGCGAGGCAGGGCTGCGGTCGGCCGTTGACGACCGTACATGAGACGAACTGATGAGCAAGGTGGCTCGTGCCGACAGTCTCGCGGAGATCGACGAGCGCTGCATTGAGCGCGGCGATCGGCACCGTCGATGACGAGTTCGCCGGTGAGACCGTTGTGAGCCCGGCCGGCGGATACAGCAGGACGACCGGCACCGGACCGCCGGGGCCACCCTGCGACAGGTTATCCACGATCAACAACATCGTCACGCTTGCCGTGGACTCGTCGTGCTGGCCGAGCTGGTCGAGGTAGCTCTTCGCGGTCGCGGCGCCGCTCTGAATCTGGTCCTTCGCGCTGACCTGCTTCGCGTGTACGAGGCTGTTTGTGGTTCGGGTCACGACGAAGACGCCGAAGAGCGCGACGAGGATGGACGACGCGACCACGGTGTACGTCACCATGCGCAACTGGATGGACCGGCGCCACCGGCCTCGTACCGCGGTGCCCACCGTCGTACCGCTTCGCAGGACGTGCCGCATCGGGCCGCGTCGAACGCCGGACCAGGTGCGCTCGCGCAGCCGCATCAGGGGGAGTGACACACCTGGCTTTGGCATCGCTGCCGACGAGCCTAGCTCGTGCCCGCTTTGTACCCGACCCCACGAACGGTCAAGATGATCTCCGGACGCTCCGGATCCGCCTCGATCTTGGCACGCAGCCGCTGTACGTGGACGTTGACGAGCCGGGTGTCGGCGGCGTGCCGGTAGCCCCACACTTGCTCCAGCAACACCTCCCGGGTGAATACCTG